>CAIYOL010000257.1 GCA_903927855.1 uncultured Planctomycetota bacterium | reverse complement strand
TATTCATTAACGTCGTGCCGCCGCCGCTAATCAGTACGCCGAGCCGAATCGGTTTTTTATTTTTTGCGGCCGACACCGGTTTGACCTGAGCTCTGACATCGATGTCCTGTTCGAGATTTAATGCCTGATTCACAAGCTCGTCGGCCTGTTTATTTTTATCCCTTGTGATGTGTTTGACTTTACAATCTTCAAATTCGTTAATTAACTTGACAGCTTGCTGGAAAAGCGGCCTGATTTGCTCGCTTTTGACTTTGTATTGGCCGTTAACCTGTTTTACGAGCAGCTCGCTGTCGCTGAAAACCGCCAGCCGTTTGGCGCCAATCTGCTTTGCGGCTTCGAGAGCTTTTACAATGGCAGTATATTCAGCTACGTTGTTTGTGGTCTGGCCGAGAAATAAAGCTTTGGCCTGTATCTGGTTCCCACTGGGGTAAGCTAAAATAAAGCCTGCAGCGGCTGGGCCAGGATTGCCTCTGCTGCCGCCATCTGTGTAAACGGTGATTTGCTCTATTTGCTCAGACAATGTATTAACTCCTTAAAAGTCATAAGTGCATACGACCCGAGTGACCGTATAGTTTGGCAGTTTTGTGTTTTTTGGGCCGATTTAATCTTGCGAATCACTAATTACGAGTATCCTCGTGCAGCTCGGGCAGCGTATTATATCATCCTTAGAGAGGAGCAGGTTGACGGACTCGGTGGTGATGCCCATAAAGCAGCCTCCGCAGCTATAGGCATCTGTTTTGTTCTCCTGTTTATCAACCACTGCTAATGCTTCACCGTCGTATGTTTCTGCAACACGCTTGAAGACCCGCAACGGCTCCTCCGGTATATTTTGTGTTTTCTTGTCCCATTCAGCCTGGATTTCTTCGATTTCGGCCTCGTATTTAGCTGCCATCTGCTCAGTTTCTTTTCGGGTCTGCTCAAGCGCCTGTTTCCGTTCATCTATCTGGCTCTTGATGTTTTTGCACTCAGCTTCGTCCGCCTCAATGTCTTTCATCAGTTCCAGAATTTGGGCTTCGATTTTGGAATTGTCGGCCTTGGTTGTATTAAGCTGTGTGAGGACTGCGGCGTATTCTTTGTTCGTTTTTGCGGTGTTGAGGTGGGCCCTTAACTTGGTTATTTCTTCTTCTCTGGTCCGCAGTTCCAATTCGAGGCGGTCAGACTGGACCTTGGTTAGTTGAATTTCTTCTTTCTTGGCCTCGTATGTATTTTGAAGACTTCTGACGTGGTTTTCCTGAATGATTACGTTTCTTCTGCACCTTGCAAGTTTTGCTTTTGCTGCTCGCAGCTGGTTTTCAACGCTCTGAAGTTTTATAAGGGCATTCAATACAGGTCCCATTTACGTCCTTCGTCTTTAGTAACTAAGCCATGCATTATGTTCGTTTATGTCTTAATCTGCAACAAAAATTTTTCTCTTTTTTTATTTTCGCAGCTAACCGTGTATAATCACAGGATTATGAAAGAGCTTTTGATAAAACTCGTTCAGGCGGAAACAACAGCCCAAAAGGGTGAATTGGCTGCGGCGGAGATAATTTCAGACCAGTTCGCGCAGTCAGGAATAGATTGCCGGATAGATAGCTGGGACCAAAACAGGGCTAATGTTGCCGCAACAGTAAAGTCCGATGGAAAGAAAGGCGGACTCTTGTTTGTCTGCCATCTCGATGTTGTCGCTGCCGGCGGGCAAGGCTGGAGTCATCCGCCTTTTGCGGGCGCCGAAAACGAGGGCAGAATTTACGGCAGAGGCTCGATGGATATGAAGGGCGGAATTACCGCAGCCGTTACCGCTATTCGGCAAATCGTAGATTCCAAAACTAAACTGAAAGGTGATATTATATTCGTTGCCCTTGCCGGCGAAGAAACCGATAGCTGTGGCGCAAGAAGATTTGCCGAAAGCTTCCATCCGAGCAGCAAGCTTGCAGGCGTGATTGTTCCTGAGCCGACGGATTTTGAGGTTGTCACCGCGCATCGCGGGATACTCTGGCTCGAAATTAAAACTTTCGGTAAGGCCGCTCACAGCTCGACGCCGGAATTGGGCGTAAACGCGATAACCTCGATGAAACTCCTGCTGAATGAACTGGATAATTACAAAATTCGATTCCAGCCGCATAAGCGTTTGGGCAATTGCTCTATGAGCATCAATACAATTGCCGGAGGCAAAGAAATTAATGTCGTCCCAAATATGTGCAGTATCGGCGTAGATATTCGCACCCTGCCGGGACAAAACCACCAAGAAATAATTTCTGATTTCGAAAAAATCTTCGCTAAATTGAAGCAAAAGAGTCTCCAATTCGAGGCTTCGATTTCTATTGTCCGAGAGATAGGCGCGTTGGAGACCGATTCTAACTGCGATTTTGTCAAGGATTTCTGCTCCGTTGCAGGAGCGAGCGGAACAAAAGCCGTCGGCTTTACTACCGATGGGCCGCATTTTGCCTCTTTGGGCGCACCGGTCGTAATCTTTGGCCCCGGCAAGCCGCATCTTGCTCATAAGCCGGATGAATATATCGAAATCACCGACGTGGAAAAAGCGGTCGAACATTACAAAAGAATCATTTTGAAATTTTTGACCTGATGAAGACATTTTGCATCCACTGAAGGCCGATAAAATTGGGTTCGTTTGGGTTCGTTT
>CAIYOL010000256.1 GCA_903927855.1 uncultured Planctomycetota bacterium | reverse complement strand
GTAATTCCTGAACCGGAAGAAAACTTATTTGCCTGCTCTATGACTTTTAGTAGCATCGCAATTTTATTTTTGACGCGGATTCTTCGATAAATATTTCGTAGATGAGTTTTTGCGGTCCCATCCCTTATTTTTAACTCCCCTGCTATGTCTCCATTGCTAAAACCCCTACAGACAAGCTTAGCCACTTGAAGCTCACGTGTACTCATACGGAAGCGTCTTTGAACGTAAGCCCAGCGCTCTTCATCGAGCAAGGTAATGTCAGGACAACTATAAAAAGAGTCATCGTGACCAATATTTTTTTTCTCATCTTTCTTTTCTGAGTGCGATGGCAAAGGCATGTTAACCTCCTCGAGATAATTCTTCAAGCAGACGCTGTGCGTCCGCTAAATCTGCGGCAGATAAACCACCGGTTTTAGTATTCAACTCCAAAGTTTTCTTTAAGTTTTCAATAGCTTTGTCTTTTTGTCTAAGGCCCACCAATGCTCTTCCTAAATGCAAATATGAGACCGTTGCTGCGGGTGCTCCATCAGGATACAGTTCCAGACATCTGGTGAAATCCTGAATCGCTTTATCATATTGACCAAGTTTGTAATACACCATGCCGCGGGTATCAATAAGGTCGATGTAGTCGGGAGCTATTTTCAAACCACGCTGAACAAGCTCAAGGGCCTGCTGATATTTACTATGCTCTTCACACAGTATCCAGGCTAGATTATTGATAGCGATTACATTGTCAGGTTGAAGCACAAGAACCTGCTGGTAAAGTGTCGCTGATTCTGCAGGCCGGCCGGTAGTTTGTAAAAGCATAGCAAGGGCGCTCATAGCTTCGATACTCTCAGAATCATTTTTCAGTACCATCCAAAGTATATCTTCGGATATTTTTTTAGCCTCGCTGTTTTTAGAGGCTGCCAGATCACCGGCGATGGCGATTGGTGTACGAGTATCCTTTGGGTGGTTTTGACACCAATTTGAAACTATCTGGATTAGCTGATCCCAGAGTTTGTCGTCTTTGAGCAGTCGCGCTTGCGCTAATAATGGGTTTGGGTCATCCGGTACAGATTGATATAGCGAGTCAAAAATCTCTTGGGACTTTGGTTTGTCGTTGTTTTTGTACAACGCTACAGCAAGGGCGATGTTTATTTTTCGCTCGTTATGGGTGCCGCTATAAGAGACTAGTTGTGTTTTAAGAAGATTTACAGCTTCCTGGAACTTGTTCGCGGCCAAATATGTATTGGCTAGGTATACCACCGCATCAGCATCATTTGGGTCAAGCTCTCGCAGAGCCTTAATGGTTGGAATTGCCATCGCCGGTGACCGTACTGCTTCTGCCCGGGCTTTTAACAGAAGCAAGGATTTATCATTAGGCTGATAAGCAAGGCCTTGCAAAGCAACATCCATAGCTTTAGTCGGTTGTCCTTGGCGAAAGGCGATTTCACCTAAGAGAGTCCAAGCTTGAGCAATTTTGGGCTGCTCTTCTGTTATCTTTTGGAGAGTTCTGATAGCCAGTTCAATACTTGGAGCGGTTCCTTCGGTAAGGAGAGAACGTGCTTTGAATAGGCGGAGTTCAATATCCTCGGGGTTCGATGTCAGGGCTTTATCAAGAATATTTTTACCTTCACGCACTGTTTCACGGTTATCTGAGGCCAAGAAAAGCGAAACTGCACGTTTGCAAATCTCGAGGTTATCTGGTTCCAGAGACATCGCTTTTCGGATGTCAGCGATGGCTGTATCGAGTTGGGCAGTGGAACGGTAAAAGTCGCTTATAGCCTTCCACGTTTCGGCATTATTCGGTTCTATGACCGTGGCATGCTTAAAATTTTCCTCTGCTTTGTCAGCCTGGCCGAGCATGGCATACGTCCGGGCACGAAGAATATAAGCGAAAGCCCTGTTGAACTTGTTTACCATTTCATCGCATAATAATATCGCTTCTGCAGATTTATCCTGACGAATATTCAATTCAATTTGTGCAACTACTACCGGCAGTGAATTTGGTTCCTGAACCTTCAATTTAGTCAACAGCTCATCTGCCTCAGCGAAGTGGTTTTGTCGCGTCTTGAGCATCGCAAGCGATAGGCAGATGGACCGGTTGTTGGGGTCGTCAGTCAACAATTTCTCTAGAATATTACTAGCAGAACTTAATTCGCCGCGTCTGATATAGCTTTGCAGTTCCAACCTTTTTAATTCGGGGTGGAAAAGTTTTTCGTTAGATGCTTGGCGAAGAATTTCGTCTGCACGGTCATATTCATTTGCTTTGTATAGAGCAGCGACGGCAGGAACGATTATGCGAATATCCCGAGGTGCTCGTGTCAGGGCTTCTTGGTAGGTCGAAATCGCAAGTTGCAGCTCACCGGCTCGTTCATAGCTTTGAGCAAGAAGCGTTTGGCTGGCCGTGTCATCCGGATTGGCAAGCAGATTTTTCTTAAGAAGCGAAATAATTTGCGGATACCAGTCTTTGAAATTTTCTTGGGCAAACCAAGTTATTGCTTGCTCATACCGCCACTGCCAGCCATCCTCACCCTCGAGGGACTTGATGTCATCGACGAGTTGTTGAGCTTTTTTGAGGTTTTCGATGACCTGCTTGCATCTCAAAAGTCGCCGTTTAATAGGAATATCGTTCGACAGTTTATCCGCAAACGAAGTAAGCAGTTTGTAGGCCTTTTCTTTCTGGCCCCACCGGTCATACAAATCCGCAAGCAGCAAACATAAATTTCTCTGGGCACCGGGTTCTTCGATATGTGCTAATGCAGCTTTAACAATACCTTCGCACTTTTCTCGTTCATTTTGGCGAGTCAATAAAATTACAAGGTATCTGACCGGCTCGGAATCTTGAGGAAACTTATCTATGATAGTGTTTAACAGCAATATTGCATCATCTGATTTATCCTGAACGACAAGCAACTCAACTTCGGCGTTGGTCACTTCCAGGCTGCCGGCCGGCTCGCGCTTGATCAGGTTCTTGCCCGCCACCTGCAGGGTCTTCTCTTCGAGCAGGCTGAGCTTGACCCCGGGG
>CAIYOL010000255.1 GCA_903927855.1 uncultured Planctomycetota bacterium | reverse complement strand
GCACTGACTGACGCCGTCCAATTAGCCGGCATCACCAGACCCGCTGGGTCAAAAATCGAGAAGGTGGGATTATTCATGCCAATGGTGATGTGGTAGTCCGTCCATGCGAAGGTCGTGTCGTTGTCAATACCCTCCAGGATACGAACGGTTGGGTCAAGCAGATCACTGGTCGTGAAATCACCAGCCAAGTGCGCCGGATGCCAATACTGCTTGCCATCCATATCGAGGAGATACTCCCCATTGTTAGTGTCAAGCGTCAGATTTGTGTAGCTCATCGTGATAGCGCCATCACCATCAGGAGCGCAACTCCAATCGGTAATGGAAGCGTTCACTAAGGAAGTTGTGCCAAAAAACAATAAAAGAAGTGTTACTGCAAAAAATTTGATTCTTCTCATCATATACTCCTCCTTACAAAATACCCTTCTCATCTCCTGAATTTCCCCCGGCACAATACACCACGCCCGGAGTCTTTCACTATTAGCAATATGATAACAAGAGTCGCTCCTATTTGTCAACAATTTTCTTGGTTTTTTTGCAAAAAAACAGGCCTTTTTATATAACCGCCGCCTTGGCAATAAGTTAGAGTCCTTAAATAATCCTGTTTTTATGCGAAAAAACGCCGTTTGCGGCTTTTCTATATTTTTTTTGCAATTACTATGCGGTCATTATCGAAATGGTCTTTCTCAGTGGTTATTCCGCCGAAACAACCGGCCTGCTCGAGTAATTGCTTCACCGCCTGTCTCTGATTGTAACCGATTTCCAACATTACAGCCGCATCGGACTTCAAAAAGGTACCTACCCTTTCAATAATCCTTCGGTAAATATCCAGCCCCTCATCTCCCGCGAATAGTGCCAGCTTCGGTTCATAATCTTTCACGTTTTTATCAAGTTTTTCAAACTCGGCGGCACTTACATAAGGAGGATTGCAAACAATCAAATCAAATTTTTCAACATCCAGTTGCGGCATAATCGGGTCAAATAAATCACCGCACAAGAGTTTGATTCGTTCCTTGAGCCCGTGCTTCTCGACATTCTTTGCCGCCACACTTAATGCGGCGTCGCAGATATCTGTCGCGATTATCTGGCAATCATGATAATTGCGGGCAATTGCCACGGCGATGCAGCCGCTGCCGGTGCATAAATCACAGACAAATTGTTTGCCGCTGCGCGTCCGCAAAAATTCTATGGCTCTTTCGACAAGCAATTCCGTCTCCGGACGAGGAATCATACAATCTGCAGTTATGTCCAGCTCCAGAGAATAGAACCCGGTTTTGCCGGCCAAATATGCAATGGGTTCGTGTTTGCCCGCCCGCTCCACCAAATCGTGTAACCCGGCTAACTGCTCTTCGGTGACGATTTTTTCGAACTGCGTATAAAGTTCAATCCGTTTCAACCCCAGTACACTGGATAGTAAAATCTCCGCGCTTAACCGCGGTGAATCAACGCCTTTATTCTTCAAATATTCCGCAACCCAGTTCAGTAGTTTTTGTATTGTCCATACATCATTAGTCGTCATCTGGCCTTCCTATTCGGGATGCTGGCCGTACAAGGCCGGGAATAAACACTGGACCTTTGGCAAGCTTCTTTATTAAAGAATTATAGCTACGGCTCATGTTATATCTTAGTGATGTAACCAAAAAGAGGTGGATGTGGAATAGGTCTGTGCGGACAAACCTTTCTGTGCCTCCCGCTTTATTTCGCTCATAATGGTTGCAAAATCTTTATCTGGCTCAATGTATTTATTTCTCGACTTTTTATCAGGATAAATAAAACTCAGTATCTTATCTCCTTCCCATATCCTCGGCTCGATTTCAAATTTCATTGAAAACCCTCGCTCGGCAAGAAATTTAAGGTCCGGGGCCGGGTACGGCTGGGCTTCTGCTCCTTCGCACTCACAGACAGAATCGATGAGAAACGGTGTAACTAAGCCGTTGTCGAGCCCTATGTCAAAATTTCTCTTTTTCATATCTACAAATGGGGGCACTTCTCCTGTAAACCACGACCCTCTCACGTTTTCCGCCGCGACCCTTGCCACTTCAGCAGACTGGATATTCAGATTTTCAAGTGCTTTGTCAATAGCATATGTCACCGCCTCGTCATACGTGCGTTCTGTATCGCGAAGCGCCTCGACGCCAATATCACTCCCGAGAAGGTTGGAATAAGTATCTTCCCACGAAAACGAAGATATGGTTTCTGGAAATACCCATTTGGACTTGTAACCAAACCAGGTTATTATTTCATGCCATGAACCGGCGGTATATCCAAAGTATCGCCCAAGACTCACAGAAAGGTCAAAAGCGATACGCCCCTTGTCTTCCTCAGACAAGCTTTGCCAGCTGTCAGGGTATGCCAAATGTACAAAACAGACAGAACCCTCTTTAAGCGTGAACGAGAATTCCAGGTCGCCATTGCTCAGATGCTTATAGGTTACCGCCGCAAGGTATGCCGTCCAGTCGGCGGTCTCGCGCACGTGAGAAATGTCAACATGACCTGCTTTGCACGTGTACACTATACCGTTTCTCTCGTGCGGTTCAAATTTGTAGCTGTGTGGTCCCAAATGGTAAGGTTCCAAATAGGTTGTACCAATTGTCGGGGTGGCGTACGTTCCGAGCCGTATCTTGGGAGGATTGTCAAATTGCTTCTCAAGAAGCCGATTGTTCGGGGCCGATACAGAAACCTGCTGCGGCTGCTGACAGCCTCCGGCTGCCAACAACAACGATAAAACCAATATATATAGACGACCTTGTAATTCCATTTTGGGCCGAATCTGCACTATTGCTATATATATACTTTATCCATCATTCTCGGAAAAGCAATACACTGGCGGATATGTTTTTCGCCGGTAATCCAGGCGACCGTCCGTTCCACGCCTAACCCGAATCCGCCGTGCGGCACCGAGCCGTATTTTCGCAAATCTAAATACCAGTTGTAATTCTCTACATTCAAACCCTGCTTCTTGATTCTCTCAAGGAGCATCTCGTAATCATCCTCCCTGACCGACCCTCCGATGATTTCGCCGAACCCTGCCGGTGCAAGCATATCAAAATTCAGAACAACCTTGTCGTTGCTTCTGTCGGTCTTCATATAAAACGCCTTTGCCTCTTTGGGATAACAGGTAACAAAGACCGGCTTATCGTGCATAAGTGATATTATCGTTTCGTCGCTGCCGCCCAAATCCTCGCCCCACGTAAATTCAGCGGCTAATTTCGCGTGCTTGGGACTGTTTTCTATCTTTGTTTCCGTCTCCTCAAGCTCGCTGCGAAGGTCGATTAGCTCAGCCGCAATCTTGTCCTGCCTCCATTGCTTTACCGGCCCCTTGGCCTCCGTCTCAAGGGCAGCAATCTTATCTTCAAGTTGTTTCTTTTGACCTTTGAGCTCATTTAGTTGGGCAGCCATAAAGTCCTGCGTCTTTTTACTCTTTAGAATCTCCGCCGCCTCGGTATAGGTCAGGCGATAAAAAGGCGGAGCGATTTTTTCAAGCGAGGTAATATCTGCGCCGAGAGTTTTCAGTTCCGCCAGGTTATTCTCAAGCACTCTCCCGACAATGAAAGTCACAAAGTTCTCAGCAAGTTCGAGTAGCCCGTCAAGGTCAATAAAAGCCACTTCCGGCTCGACCATCCAAAATTCTGTCAGGTGTCTTCGTGTTTTGCTCTTCTCCGCCCTGAACGTAGGCCCGAAACAATAGACCTTGCCGAAACTCATCGCGGCACATTCGAGGTGAAGCTGGCCCGTCTGGGTTAGGTGTGCCGGCTCGCCGAAATAGTCCACCTCAAACAAACTGCCCGCCTCTTCACCGACAATGCCCGTAAAAATCGGTGTATCTATAAGAGTAAAACCATTATCGTTAAAAAATCTGCGGATTGCGTCAACAATTGTATGGCGGATTTTCCCGATACACCACTGCCGCTGTGAGCGAAGGTGCAGATGCCGGTTCTTGAGCAGAAAATCGATGCCGTGCGATTTCGGCGTAATGGGATAGTCAACCGCTGGTGAGATAATTTGTGCATCGGTTACCGCCAGTTCGAATCCGCCGGCGCTTCTTTCGTCGGCCCGGACAACCCCGGTTACAGTCAGAGACGATTCCTGGCCGAGACGTTTCAGCTCCTCGAAGAGCTTCTCTGAAACTTTGCCTTTCTCTGCGATGCACTGGCATAACCCCGTCCCGTCGCGGATAATTAAAAATTGAATCTTACCGCTCGCCCGGCTGTTATATAACCAGCCCGCCAGCGTAGCCTCTTGGCCTGTTTTATTTCTCAAATCGGCAATATAAGTGTTTGTGTTATTCGACATCTGCTTTTACCTTCATTACCATTTTAACAACATTGGATGGGCCATTGAATTGACAGCCCGGCATATGTCCGTCCTGTGGAAACAGGATACAGAACAT
>CAIYOL010000254.1 GCA_903927855.1 uncultured Planctomycetota bacterium | reverse complement strand
TGTGCCGAAACTTGTGTCCAGCACAAGGTGAATGCCGCGATTATTAATAGTCTCTTCATCTTCAACCCGCCTCTGGGAGAGGTCCAAGCCCCTTATAGCTCGGTATTATAGCAAAAAAGGCGAGGGAAATCCAGTAAAGGTTGCCTGTTTTTGCCATTTTTCCCAATGGTTAAGGATTATATTATCGGTAATTTATGGAAGAAGCTGTAATTTTTTGCTATAAAGCGATATTGGCATAAGCAGACGGATTTTACGTTATCGCAGCGTTTTTTCGGAGAGATTTTGTGAAGGCGATTGTATTGACCGGTATTCGGCAGATGGAGATGGTGAATGTGCCGGAGCCGACTATAAAAAAAGATGATGAGGTTTTGCTGAAAATCGAAGTGGTCGGCGTCTGCGGCTCCGACGTGCATTACTATGAGACCGGCAGAATCGGCTCGCAAATAGTTAAGTATCCCTTTGTAGTCGGCCATGAATGTGCTGCGACAGTGGAAGCTATCGGCGGTGCAGTCACCCGCGTCAAGGTCGGTGATAGTGTTGTTGTCGAGCCGGCAATAGCATGTAACGATTGCGACCAGTGCAAAAGGGGGAGAAAGAATACCTGCCGGAATCTGAAATTTCTCGGCTGTCCCGGCCAAGCAGAGGGATGTTTATGTGAGTATATAGTTATGCCTGAGTATTGCTGCTTTCCTGTCGATGGCAAGAAAATCACATTTGAGCAGGGGGTATTGTGTGAACCATTGGCTATAGGCGTATATGCTGTTAAACAGGCCTGTCTGCCGAAAAACGCAGCCATAGCAATACTCGGCACAGGGCCGATTGGCTTAAGCTGTTTAGTTAGCGCCAAAGCCGAGAAAATAAAGACCTGTTATGTTACCGAGAAAATTGAGGAACGTGCGGAAGCTGCAAAAAAAAACGGCGCAACCTGGGCTGGGAATCCGGATAAAGAAAATATAATTAAAGAAATTTTGAAGTTGGAGCCGGCCGGGGTGGATGTCGTTTTCGAATGTGCAGGTCAACAGGAAACAATCGACCAGGCGGTTGAGCTGCTCAAACCCGGCGGCAAACTAATGCTCGTTGGGATTCCGCGTCTTGAAAGAATCTCGTTTATGATTGATAAAATACGCAGGAAAGAAATCGCTATTATAAACGTTCGCAGGCAGAATGAATGTACACAGACAGCAATTGATTTAATAGCCGGCGGCAAGGTAAACGTTGATTTTATGATAACCCATAGGTTCAAACTTGAACAGGCCCAGCAGGCCTTCGATATGGTTACTGGGTATCGTGATGGCGTTATTAAGGCATTAATTGAACTTTAGACCTATGAGAAAAGCGAGTGTCATTAGCATTGGCAATGAGATTCTCAGCGGTCAGACAGTAGATACTAACGCTTTATATCTGAGCGGGAAACTGCTTTCAATCGGCATACCTGTTGTCAGCTCTTACACAGCCGGGGATGATATAAATTTGATTGTGCGAATGCTGGGTCTGGCGAGTGAAGATGCCGACCTGGTTTTGGTAACCGGCGGTTTAGGTCCAACCGATGACGATGTAACGCGACAAGCCCTTGCCAAATTTCTCGGTGTCGAATTGCAGTTAAAAAGTGAGCTTCTTGAGAAGATTCAAAATATGTTCGCCCACAGAGAGCGGCCGATGCCCGAGAGGAATAAAATACAGGCATACATACCTGTTGGTGCTAAGGCCATCAAGAATAATCTTGGCACGGCTCCGGGTATAAGGGCTGAATCAGCGGACAAATTGTATTTCGTAATGCCTGGTGTGCCATCGGAAATGAAGCAAATATTTGAAGAGTCGGTTTTTCCAGAACTAAAGAAATTTGCCAGCAAACAGGCGATTGTCGTGCTGAAACTGAGGTGCTTCGGGGCAGGGGAGTCGGTTATAGCTGAAAAACTCGGCGAGCTTATGCAACGGGGCAGAAACCCGCTAATTAACTGCACGGTTCACTATGGCGTAGTTACCCTGCATATTATTGTGGCAACGGCCGAAGGCAAAGGTCAGGCACAAGAAATGGCTGGAAAGTGCGAAAAAATGCTGCGAAATGCCCTTGGAGAGCTGATTTACGGCACAGGGGAGCAAACTTTGGCAGAAGTAGTGGGGGCAAAATTAGCTCAACAGAAGAAGACCATCGCCGTGGCTGAATCCTGCACTGGCGGCACTTTGGCGAAGTTACTGACCGATATCCCCGGAGCCAGCAGATATTTCACATATGGGTGGGTTACTTACAGCAACGCCGCAAAAATCAAGGAACTTGGCGTAGAAGCCGATTTAATCGAGAAAGAAGGAGCTGTAAGCGAAAGGACAGCAGAAGCTATGGCTCAGGGGGCCCGAAAAAGAGCCGGTACGGATTTTGCAATTGGTATAACCGGTATAGCCGGCCCAGACGGTGGAAGTGAACATAAGCCCGTCGGACTGGTATATATTAGCGTAAGTTCTGACGGCAGTTGTGAAACTAAACGCTTTGTTTTTGTTGCTCACAGCAGAGATTTCATACGGCTTCAGGCGGCACAGACAGCCCTAAATATGCTCCGGCTAAAGTTGTAGATTTGACCAATTGTGGTTGATAAGGATTGACGAACTGCCTCAATATATGGTATAATAGAGAGTTCAGGAGGGGTTTGTTGCATATATGGCAGAGAAACGTAGACATTTAGGCGAGATACTCTTTAAAGCCGGCTTGGTGGAAAAGCAGTCGCTTCTCAATGCAATCAAGACTTCTAAAGCCAGCAATAAACGGCTTGGTCAAGTATTGATCGAATTGAAACTTATTGATGAAGAAACCCTTACTAAGGCGATAGCCAAGCAATTTGGGCTGGAATACATAAACTTGGATAAGATCAACATTCCGCCTGAGGTAATGAAACTCGTTCCGGAAGACCTTATGAAGAGGCACAACGTCCTGCCTCTTAGTATGAATAGCGGCCGATTGAAATTGATTATCGGCGACCCGTTAAACTTAGACGCGATGGATACACTTCGGTTTAGCCTGAACGCCGAGCTGGACTACTGCCTTGCAAACCCTTCAAAAATCAAATCCTATCTCCGTGATTCAGTAGAAGAAACAAAAACCGAAGAAGACGACAAGTTGAGACATAGCATCGACGCAACCGCCGCCGAGCTTGCGGAAGCCAGTCGCGAGTTGCAAGTAGAGGCTCTTCGTGCCGAAGCAGCAGGCAGTAGCGATGATGGCCCCATTGTTAAGCTGGTAAACCTGATAATAGATAATGCCTACCATATGCGGGCCAGCGATATCCATATTGAGCCGATGTCCGATAGGGTGCGTGTAAGATATCGTGTTGACGGTGTTTGCCTGGAAAAAGATAACATTCCCAAGAATATGCAGCCTCAACTGCTTGCCCGCTTCAAAATCCTGTCTGGTATGGATATTGCCGAAAGGAGATTGCCGCAGGATGGTCGTATTAAACGCCAGATTGGAGACAGCGATGTTGATTTTCGTGTCTCTGCCCTGCCCGGGAACCACGGAGAAAGCGTGGTATTACGTATTTTGCGCCGTGATTCAGTCAATATTGGTATTCAATCACTCGGTTTTGAACAGGATGATTACGAGCGATTTCTAAAAATAATCAAAAGGCCCAATGGTATCTTTTTGGTGACGGGGCCGACCGGTAGCGGCAAAACCACAACTCTATATGCTGCTCTGCAGGAACTTAACAGGCCGGACAAAAAAATTATTACCGCCGAGGACCCTGTGGAATACAACTTTACCGGGATGAATCAATGTCAAGTCAAAGAAGAAATCGAGTTCACATTCGACAAAATCCTTAGGGCAATGCTGCGGCAAGCACCTAATATTATACTTGTTGGTGAAATTAGAGACGGTGTTGTTGCGGATATTGCAATTCAAGCAGCACTTACAGGACACCTGGTTTTCAGTACTTTGCATACCAATGATGCCCCCAGTGCAATTACGCGTCTAATAGATATGGGTGTCAAGCCATTCCTCGTAGCCAGCTCGATTCAAGCTATTATGGCGCAGAGGCTTGTAAGGGTTATTTGCAAGAAATGCAAAGTAATCGATGAAAATCCGGATCCGCATTATTTGCGAGCAGTTAATATCACGCCTGAAGATGTCAAGAATCATCCCATCTATAAGGGTGCCGGCTGTAGCCAGTGCCAGAATACCGGCTACAAAGGCCGAATTGCAGTATTTGAGATGGTAGAGCTAAACAGCAAAATAAGAGAATTGGCCTTTGAAAAGGCACCTACTACCGAGTTGAGAAAGGCCTGCCGGGCAAGCGGGATGAGGACGCTGAGCGAAGATGGCAGACTGAAGATATTTAAAGGAATGACTACACCGATAGAAGTAGCGGGTGTAGCGCTGGCCGAAGACATGGTCGCGGAATAGACAAAGTGGATTATTGAGGATTCTCAAAATGGCAACAGTTAATATGGATCGTTTACTGCAGGCTTGTGTTTCACAAAAAGGCTCAGATATACACCTTACCACCGGCCGGGCACCGGTATTGAGAATAGACGGCACACTCAGGTCTTTGGAAACCAAGGTTCTTGAGGCCGAGGATACTATGGCTTTGATGAAAAGCATTGCACCTGAGCGTAATCAGCAGGAACTTCAGGAAGAGGGGGGAACCGACTTTGGTTTTGCATACGGGGACGTAGCAAGATTTCGTGTGTCTGTTTTTCGGCAAAGAGGGGATATCGCGATAGTCTTACGTCTTATCCCGACGAAAATTATGTCATTCGAAGAAATAGGCTTACCCAAGATTTGTTCTGCTCTTTGCCGAAGGCCAAGAGGGATGTTTCTGGTTACAGGCCCGACCGGAAGCGGCAAAACGACCACCTTAGCCTGCATGATAAACTATATTAACGAACATTTTGACCGTCATATTATAACAATAGAAGAACCGATAGAATATTATCACAAGCACAAAAAATCGATTATCAACCAACGAGAAGTCGGCGTTGATGTTCCAAGTTTTGGTGAAGCGCTAAGGCGCGTTTTAAGGATGGACCCTGATGTGATTTTGGTAGGTGAGCTACGAGACCTGGAAACAATTGAAGCAGCCGTTAGAGCTGCTGAAACTGGCCACCTTGTTTTTAGTACACTGCACACAATAAGTGCTGCAGGAACGATTACCAGGATTATTGACGTATTTCCGGTAAACCAGCAGGAGCAGATTCGCACCCAGTTAAGCTCCAATCTGATGGCAGTTCTCAGCCAGGAGCTTTGTCCCCTGGCTACCGGCAGGGGAAGGGTCGCTGCTTATGAGTTTATGGTTATTACTCCTGCTATTGCCAATCTTATCCGTGAAAACAAGACTTATCGAATTGATTCGAGCATCCAAACAGGTAGAAAATTGGGGATGCAGCTTCTCGACGAACATCTTTGGCAGCTCTATGAAACCGGCAAAATTACGATGGAGGAGATGCTGAACAAAGGTCACCAGCCGGGGGCATTGCAGGATAAGGCTATGGCCAAGTTAGGTAAATTAGGCAAAGTAAAAGGGAAAAAGCCGGGAGAGGAAGGCGAGGAGG
>CAIYOL010000253.1 GCA_903927855.1 uncultured Planctomycetota bacterium | reverse complement strand
GAAATTATTTGAAAATATACAGCATTTGAGAGGTTAAGAAATTAGTCATGAAATATAAAGGCAGGTTTGGAGATTACGGCGGTTTTTATGTGCCGGAGGTTTTGATGCCGGTGCTGGAAGAATTAGAAGAGGCGTTTTACCGCTTTTATGAAGATAAGCAATTTGCGGCTGAGTTGGCGCAGCTTTTGAAGGATTACGCCGGCCGGCCGACCCCGCTTTACTTTGCCAAAAGGTTCAGTGATTACGTCGGCTTTAAGGTGTATCTAAAACGGGAAGACCTTCTGCACGGCGGAGCGCACAAGGTCAACAACACACTCGGCCAAGGACTTTTAGCAAAGTATATGGGCAAGACCAAACTTATCGCCGAGACCGGTGCCGGCCAGCACGGACTGGCGACGGCGATGATTGGCGCTTTGTTCGGAATGGAGACGAAAATCTTTATGGGCGTAACCGATGTTGAACGGCAAAGCGTCAACGTCCACAAGATGAAACTGTGCGGCGCTGAAGTCGTACCCATCGAAGGAGGGACAGGGACACTGAAAGACGCTATCAATGACGCCCTTCGTTACTGGACGGCCCACGTTAAAGACACATTTTATCTGTTTGGTTCGGCTGCTGGGCCGCATCCCTATCCGACAATAGTAAAACATTTTCAAAGCTGCATCGGTAAAGAGGCGAGGCAGCAGTGCCTTGACCAAATTGGCAGACTGCCTGATATGGTTGTTGCCTGTGTGGGCGGCGGCAGCAATGCGATAGGCATTTTTTCAGCTTTTCTGAATGATAAATATGTGAAGCTAATCGGTGTCGAAGCCGGCGGCAGGAGCGTAGCCAGCGGCAAACATGCTGCGACATTAGTGGCCGGCCGAGTGGGTATTTTGCATGGGTCGAAGTCTTATCTATTGCAGGATACGGAAGGACAGGTCACCGAGACGGAATCAGTAAGCGCAGGATTGGATTATCCGGCAGTGGGTCCGGAGCATTGTTTCCTGAAAGACTCCGGCAGGGCCAAATACGTTGCTGCGGAAGATGATAAGGTGCTCGACGCGTTCGAGTTACTAAGTAAAACCGAAGGAATACTTCCGGCGCTGGAAAGCTCGCACGCTTTGGCATACCTTATGAGTCAAAAGGGGAAGTTGGGACAGGAACAAACAGCGGTAGTAAATCTTTCAGGCAGGGGCGATAAGGACGTCTCGATTGTCGAGCGGTGCAGAGGCAAAAAGGAATAAGCTTTATGAAAACATATAAGCAGATTTTTTCGGAACTGACAAAAACAAAAAGAGCAGCGTTGATACCGTTTTTTGTAATCGGCGACCCTGATTTCAATACCAGTCTCGCAATCGTGAAAACGGCGATAGATGCGGGGGCTGATATTTTGGAACTTGGCATACCATTCTCCGACCCGATAGCAGACGGGCCGACAATTCAAAAGGCCGATATCCGGGCAAGAAACAGCGGGATGAGTGTCGCAAAGGCAAGGGAGTTTGTCCAAAAGGTAAAGGATTACAAGGACATTCCGGTAGGACTACTGATGTATTACAACCTGATTTACCAGTACGGAACAAAAAAGTTTTTCAGCGATTTTCACAAGGCAGGCGTCAACAGCGTACTGGTCGCTGATTTGAGCATTGACGACGCAGATGAAATTATGTCGCCTGCAGCCGAAGCGGGACTCGATACCGTTTTTATGGTTACCCCCAATACTGACATAGAGAGAATGAAGCGAATTGTTTCCAAGACGACGGGTTTTATTTACACAGTGTCATTGCTCGGCGTAACCGGCAGCAGAGAAAAGGTCTCCGGAGAGGTTCGCGGACTAGTTAAAAGGCTGAAAGAATTAACTAACGTACCGATTTGTGTAGGATTTGGAATCAGTAAACCCGAGCACGCGGTCGAAGTCGCCGGGGCAGGTGCAGACGGAGTAATAATCGGCTCGGCAATAGTGCAGTTAATTGAAGAGAATTTAGGAAACAAAAAAAAGTGCTTGGCTGAAATTTCGGCGTTTATAAGCGGAATCAGAAGAGCAATCGAAAAACAAGCATGAATCAGCTATTTATCAACTGATATGCCCTTATCAGTTCTGCTACGCTCCATGCCTGAGCGAAGCAGCCCTTAGGTTTGTGGGGGGCATCGCCATCAAATATCTCGCAGATTTGTCCGAGACAACCGTCTTCCGTCAGATGACGCATTAGAGGTTTGATAAATTGGGCTGCCTTTTTTTTGCTTTTTCGGCTGAAACCATTGACCTTCAGGTAGCTTTC
>CAIYOL010000252.1 GCA_903927855.1 uncultured Planctomycetota bacterium | reverse complement strand
TTGGTTGTCTTTGAAGGCGTATTGGAGTTTGTAACTGTCTTTCGGCAGGATTTGGGCCAACAGGTTTTCGAGCGACCATTCACCCATCTGGCCCCGCAATTTGGGTGAGCTTAAAATATCTTCAAGCCGCCTGACGTCAACTCCGAGCTGGAGCATTTGTTTGTTAGTGCCCTGCAGCTCACCAATTTGAGCGTTTAGCCGGCCGAGCACCTGCTGGCTGGACTGAAGGCTCTGGCTGAGATTAGTTTGACCTGTCTGCAAGGACTTTTGCAGATTTTCGGAGGTTTTATCCTGAGCGGTCCTTAGTGCTTCGAGCTGCTGGGCGAGCAGGCCGATATTGGCGGCGTGGGCGGCGGTTTCTTTTCTGCCAGCAAAGCTGACGCTTATAAGCCAAACCAAGAGGCCCAAGACAAATATAATCAAAACGATAACTATGACAATTAGAATCGGTTCCATCCTTTTGTCCTCAAAACTTACTTCGATTATAAATCCCCAAAAGCTGTTCGTCAAAGACCAACTGTAATTGCTGAGGAGATATAAAAAAATCTTGCCACGACGGGCTTGTTCCTGTATGGTCATCGCAACAGACTTTTACTCAGGGATTTAAAAAAGACCGACGATGAATTTATCAACATTATTAAAAAACAAGGAAATAATCCTGCTTGACGGGGCGATAGGAACCGAGCTTGACAAGCGAGGCCTTATGGGTAGGGCCGGAAACAACCTCGATAACTCGGACATCGTCCTTGAAATCCAGCGGGAATATGCCCGATGCGGCTGCGACGCCCTGACCACCAATACACTTACGATGAATCGCATTTACATCGAAACGCATAATATAGATGTATCAGTACGAGATGTGAATCGGGCCGGGGCTGAATTGGCGAAACAGGCAGCCGCTGGTAATCAATTTGTGCTCGGCGACATCAGTTCGACAGGTCAGTTACTTGAACCTTACGGCAATTATAAAGAACAGCAATTCTATGATGCCTTCAAGGAACAAGCTGAGATTTTAGCTGAGACCGGGGCGGATGGATTTATTATTGAAACGATGTTTGACCTGCGGGAAGCACTATTTGCTCTTCGTGCGTGCAAAGACAATTTTTCGCTACCTTTGATTGTGTCGATAGCGTTCAAAAGCGAAACGAAAGGCGGAAGAACGATAATGGGCAACTCCGCAGCGGATTGTGCAAGAAGTCTTACTGATGCTGGCGCAGATGTTATTGGGGCCAACTGCGGCGACCTTGACCCGTCTCAAATGGCCGTGGTCGTATCTTTGCTTAAAAAAGAAACGAATGTTCCAATTTTGGCACAACCCAACGCGGGCAAACCAAAGCTGGTCGAAGACAAAACGGTATTTGAAATGAAGCCTGCGGCTTTTGCTACCGGCATCAACGAATGCCTGCAGGCAGGCGCACACCTTGTTGGCGGCTGTTGCGGAACAACGCCCGACCATATTCGAGCAGTAGCTGATTTGCTGGGAAGAAAGAAACGATGACAAATTATCATCTGGTGATTTTGAAAAAGCTATATTTGGATGCGATTTTAGCCGGTCGAAAACGCATCGAATCCCGCCTCAGCAAGACAAAACCTTATACTTTTGGACGTGTTCTGGCTGGAGATAAGTTATTTTTGAAGGAAAGCAGCGGGCCGGTCTGTGCAACAGCAATGGTTACGGAGGTCAAGAGTTTCAATAACCTGACACCAAAGCAAATAACCGAAATAAAACATCGCTATAATCAGGATATCCTCGGCAGTGACGAATACTGGCGAAGCAGAAGCGACTGCAGGTTCGGCTTTTTGGTCTGGCTGGAAGACGTAAAATCAATCAAACCAATGCGAATCAATAAAAAAGACTGGCGGGCGTGGGTGGTGTTAACAGAAAAAGCAGACTTTGGGTTGCTGAAACCAGATACTGTGAAAGAAGCCCGGTGAAACTATTTGCCTGACTTTGTATGGGACCCTGCCGCTACTTCCAATTGCTTGGATAGTAGATATAGTCAGGCTGAATGTTAAAATTTCTGGACAGTGCCTCTACGAGCGCCTCTGCTCTTTTTATCTGAAGATTAGTTGGGTGAATGGTTTTGTCATCTGCTATAACACAGATGCGGATAGTCTGGCTGCTGCCGTACCAAGTTTGCCCCGGTACGATGGACCACTGTCTTTGCCATTTTTCAGTTGGCTGTATTTGGCCGTCCTCGCCGCCGAGGCCATTACAGATAACAAAGTGATAATTGATGTCCTCCGAGCTGGATAAGCCGCTGAGCGAAGCCAACTGTTCGATGTTTCCGGCTTGGGTGTTGCTATAGTAGATTTCTATGCAGTTCCAACGATAATGGGATTGGGCAGCTTGAGAAGAAATGGCTTTTTCAATGGGGTCAAGACGATAATAACTGGAGAGGCAAAACGGGCCAGCAGAGGGGGGATTGTTACCGAGGGCCATTAAAATCACTGCCCCGAGAGTCATTGAAACCAGAAGAGCCGCTAATACCTTCGCTACCCTTGGTTGGTTTGGCATATTTTCGTCCCTGAAAGGCGCCGCCTGGCGTCTTTAAAAAATCCACAAGAAACTATCCACAGAAGCACAAACGCCCAATTTATATGATGAACATCGGCGTTTGCCAGTAAATTACTCAAAATTTTGCCAAAATTTTGTAATTTATTTTTGTAGAGCAAATGCCCAAACAAATTCCACTTTTGCGACTTACTGCGGAAGATACCTAAACGTCCCTTTTAGCGCCCATAATCTCCGAGAACCACCATAGGGCAGATACAATAACATATAACGTTACCCTAAAGGTTATTATTTGACTGAAGTTTTCTTTTTGTCCGAGGTTTTCTTTTTGACTGACGCTTTCTCTTCCGGCTCAGAAACGGGCTTGTTATTATCGGGACGAGACGGAGCCACTACTGCCGGGCTGGCGGCTGGAATATTCGGCTCTTTGCCGGGGGGGTAAACGATTTTTGCATCAGCTTTGAGCGATGCAATATACCCCTCGGCAAAATCGGCTTGTTTGTCTTGTGCCAGCATCTTCACTATATCGTCTTTGGCCTGCTCAAACGGTATAGTGTTGGGGTCTTTGTGGTCGGTAAGCTTTATTATGTGATATCCAAATTGGGTTTCCACAACATCGCTGACCTGCCCGGGTTTTAGTGCAAAAGCTGCCTTTTCAAAATCAGGAACCATTTGACCTTTACCAAAGAAGCCCAGGTCGCCTCCTTGTACCGCCGAATACGTATCGCCTGAATTGGCTTTGGCCAATTCGGCAAAATCGGCCCCATCTTTGATTTTCTTAAGCAGGTCCTCGGCTTTTGCCTTAGCTTTTACTTTTGCCTGGTTTGGGTCAGCGTTGGGGTCGGGCGTTATGAGGATATGACTTGCTCTGACCTGTTCGGGCGTTTCGAACTTAGCTTTATTTTCAGAATAATACTTTTTGGCCTCGTCATCTGTAATGTTTATCTTGCCGGCCCATTGGGTATCCATAAGCTTCTGATAAGTCATACCTTTTTTTATTCGCTGTTTCACCTCGTCAAAGTTTTGGCCACGAGCCTCCATCATCTCCTTGACATCTTTCAACGATAGGTTCTGCTGAGCAGCTGCCTTCTCAAGATGTTCATCCACGTTTGCATCAGTAACTACGATGTTGTTTTCTTTGACCTTCCCGTCCAGCAACTTCTCAACTATCATTCCTTCGAGGACCTGCTGTCTGAGCTGCTTTTTGTATTGCTCAACAAAAGTGGGCGGCAGTTGTGCGGCTACCTTCTTCAGTTGAGGCGCAAGCTGGGCATCTACTTGGCTTTCTTTAATATCGACACCATTGACGGTAACAGCGACACTATCGACGGCTGTTTCGACAGGTTTATTCGGTTCCTTGGCGGCCGTTTCGGCAGGTTTATTCGGTTCCACCGCTGCTGTTTGCGCAACAGACGCGGGGGTATTGGGCTCAGATTTCGCCTTCGCTTTTACCTTCGCAAAAAGCACGGTGGCAAAAAGCATTACAAAACAAGTTGCGGCTACAGCAATTTGGAGAATTCGACGAGAAATACAGGTTTTCATAACTTTGTCCTTTCCTGAGTTTCAAATGTTAAGAGTTTTTGCAAAGGGGTAATTATCCGACCAGCGAGTAAATAAGTCAACACATTTATTCTGCAGGGACGGGTTTTTTACAACCAAATCCGGCTTTCTGGAATATTTCTTTGAGACCCATTTTTGTGATTTTCACAAAGCGGAAACTATAAATTTACTACTTGCAAATGCCCACTTTTGTGCTATTTTGGGTTGTTAATTTTTAACCTGATATTGAGATATGGGTTTTCCCAATCGCACAACTATTCAAAGCCATACGATAACCATTGTGCCTCGGTATAATGAAACAGACCAAGG
>CAIYOL010000251.1 GCA_903927855.1 uncultured Planctomycetota bacterium | reverse complement strand
TGTCGGAAGCAGCCGATGACGGATGAAGTTTCGCCTGTAACTGCAATCAATGTTTGTCCGGTCTTCTCGCCATTTTAAGTTGCGTTCGCTTAGATACTCTACAATCTCACCCCGGCTGACACAGAGCAGCGGCCTTACAAAGCCGACCCCCGCTGCTGTCTTGCGGCAGCAAGACGCAGGGGTAAATTTTCGCACCGGCCAGATACCCCCAAGACCGCGAAAGCCTGTCCCGCGAACCAGTCGCTGTATAATAGTTTCGGCATTATCATCCTTTTGATGGGCTGTTGCTACCCACTTGCAATCATTGGCTTCTGCAATATCAAGCAAACTCTCAATCCGCAATCTGCGGGCGGCCGTTTCAATTGATAGTTTATTTTTACGGGCAAACCCGCGCACATCCAGCCGCTTCGTCGTCATGGCCAGGTTCAGTTTATCTGCCTGCGCAACAACAAAAGCCTCATCACCATCACTTTCTGAGCCTCTTAGCTGATGATTTATATGAGCACAGATAATACCACCGCCTAAAACGTTCTCGGCCTTTATCGCGCACATAGCATATAAAAGAGCGGTCGAATCGGCTCCGCCGGATACAGCCAACAAAATTTTATCCGCCGGGTCAAAAAGTCCATTGGCTTTGATAAAGTCAGCCACTTTTTTTTCAAATTCCAGCAGCATTTTTTATACATAAAAAAACGGGCCTGATATCAGCCAGGCCCGAGATTCTGCCACAAAAAGCTTTAACACAACCCTGCCGGAGGCAGACAAGTTCCTACAAACGTCATTTATTCTCTTCGAGACTTCCGCCGCCCTTGGTCAGCTCGTCTATCCGTTTTCGCACAAATTTCTGTTCATCCTCACTGAGCTTTTCATTTCCGAGGGCCTGCTGATAAAGCGGCAGCGCTTCTGCTCTGCGGGCCAGGTGTTGGTCCAAAATATACGCCGCCTTATACCTCACAGGATTAGCCGTAGCGTTGTCCCATTGATAGGCCCTTTGGTAATACAAAAGAGCTATCGTGTAGTCCTTGAAATGTTCATAAATTCCGCCGGCCCTGTATGCCGCTTCATCAATCTTGTCACATGTAGGATATTGCTTTATCACCTGATTGTATTTATCCAGAGCCACCCGCAATAAATTTTCATCTACAAAGACAACCCACGTCGACTTGGCCGTCTTTTCAAGCCGGTAGGCTTCGTCATACAAATAGTTAGCCTCATTAATCGAATCTTTTGCTTTCAAATCAGGCCCGGCCACGCCCGCCTCAATGATATAGTTATACTGCGGCATTTTATTCAGTCTATCGAGCTCGTCTTCAGCCCACCTCAATTTCATATTATCGCCCGCCTTCTCGTAGTAGGCTATCAGCGATTCAAGATATTGCCGATATGCCAGGCGGCTGGCTGCCATATGCTCGATAATATCGGCCTCGCCCGCCTCAACCACCGAAACAGTTTTCATCGGGGTCGGCAGAAATTGGCTCCTTCCGCTGTCTGGTTCGTAACATCCCACCAATACGTTCAATAAAACTATCAGCAATACAGTTAGAATCGTCTTTGCCATAATGGCCTCCTTTCAACCAATGACAATAGTCAATAATCAATCACCAATTATCAATTACTTAGCTGTCCGTCAAGAACAAACATTGAAAAAACTGCTTAAAAAGACAAAAAAAGGATGATACCGTAACAAAATAGTAACATTTATAATAAAGAATAACATCCGTTGGCTTATCAGCTTTATTGTAAGTGTTTTTGAAAGGAAAAAAAATGAAAAAAGCCAATTTCCAAAAGGTGTTCTTTGTTTTTCTATCGTGTTTTGTGGTTGCTGTTATGGGTTGTAACACAGATGGCTGTGAGCCGAAGGAAAAATACGAAAAAGTAATCAAGCTGACAGATGCTATGCAGGCAGGCGGCTCATTTGAAGCCCAAACCCACAATGGCCATATTAACGTCACCGGTGCCGATGTTGCCCAGTGCAATCTCATCGCTACGATTACCGCCCGGGCAGATACAGTAGAAAATGCCCAAAGGATCGCTGAAGCGGTAGAAATAAAGCTCATTAATTCCGGCAACAAGCTGACCGCACAAATCGAAAAGCCGACACTAACTCCGTACCAAAGAATCAGCGTCAGTCTCGATGTAACCGTCCCGAACAAAACCAGCATCGACCTTACCTCGCACAATGGCGCTCTGAAAATTGAAAATCTAATCGGCCAGGTCAGCAGCACAACGCACAACGGGACAATCACCTGCAAAAAAGTCGCGGGCAATACCCAGATTCAAACACATAACGGCTCAATCGTTTGCGAAGAAGTTTCGGGAGACATAAAACTCCAAACGCACAACGGCAACGCAACGGCATCCTACTCCGCAGCCGCCCCGTCGGTATGCAACGCATCGTTAATTACTCACAACGGCAGCGTTAGTTTAACTACTCCGCCGAATTTATCGGCCAAGGTTGAGGCCTCGACACACAACGGCTCAATTAACACTGCTCTGCCAATGACTGTAACAGGAAACATAACCAAGGGAAAACTTACGGGAACAATCGGCAAGGGCGAGGGCAGCCTCTATCTCGAAACACACAACGGCTCGATAAATATAAAATAGCTCTCAGGCATTAACTTGCAATTGAAGGAAAATATGTTATTACGTTCTATAGGAAAGTCTATATGATTAAGGCTGACAATCTGAAAAAGCGATACGGTAAAACTGTCGCTCTGGACGGCGTGAGCTTCGAGGTTCAAAAGGGTGAAACTTTTGGTCTGCTTGGACCTAACGGAGCCGGAAAGACAACCACGATTCGGCTGCTTTGCGGACTTCTGAAACCCGACAGCGGAACTGTTACACTCGACGGCA
Source organism: uncultured Planctomycetota bacterium (assembly GCA_903927855.1). Lineage (GTDB taxonomy): Bacteria > Planctomycetota > Phycisphaerae > Sedimentisphaerales > Anaerobacaceae > CAIYOL01. The sequence continues at coordinate 2,479 of CAIYOL010000251.1, read as the reverse complement.
AAACCAACCCGACCCTTGTTGAGGTGCGATTGTCCCTCGGGATGGTGCCGCAAACATTGGCGATATACGAGGAGCTCTCCGCGGAGCAAAATCTGTACTTCTTCGGCAGGATATACGGATTAAGCGGGCAACGATTAAAAGAGAGCGTCAGTAATTGCCTCGAAATAGCAGGCCTTACACAGCGTAGCAAAGAGCGTGTCTCGAAATACAGCGGCGGAATGAAACGCCGCCTTAATATGGTCTGCTCCCTTTTGCACGAGCCGCCGCTCTTACTGCTCGATGAGCCGACGGTCGGAGTCGACCCTCAGTCCCGAAATTCGATATTCGATACAATCGAAGCTATGAAAAAGCAGGGCCGGACGATTCTCTATACTACGCACTATATGGAGGAAGCCGAGCGTATCTGCGACAGGGTGGCTATTCTTGACTATGGCAAAATTCTGGATATGGATAGCGTCAGTAATCTTATTGATAAACACGGAGGTTTTTCTCACATGGAGGCCGAATTTGAAAAAAGTCCGTCAGACCTCGACAAAATAAGGCAGTTAATCGGCAGCAGCAATATCCAGTTTGAAGAAACAAAGGTCAAGTTCGAGACTCCCCGGCCGATGGAATCTCTGGCATTGCTGAACCGCAACGGCATACATCTTAAATCGCTGAAAATCCAATCCGCAAATCTTGAGGATGTCTTTCTTAACCTGACCGGGCGGAGGCTTCGAGACTAATGAAGAAAGTGCTGTTCCTTGCTATTAAAGACCTGAAAGTGTTACTGAGTAATAAAGGCAACATTTTCTGGGTATTTGGCTTTCCGGCTTTGTTCGCCCTGCTTTTCGGCGCAATATATTCCGACGCCGGCAAGGAACCATCAGGAATTAAAATCGCCATAGTGGACGAGGACAAGTCCGAGTTTTCAAACTCTTACATATCAAAACTGGAATCTGAAGAGGCATTAAAAATAAGCCGCGCCGGCCGCGATGAGGCCATTGAGCAGGTCAGAAAAGGTCAGATAGCTGCGGCTGTTGTCCTCAAGAAAGGTTTCGGAGACGGCTTCGAAGCAATGTTTAATAGCGACGAACCCAAATTGGAGATAGCAGCAGACCCATCACGCAAAATGGAAGGCGGCTACCTTCAGGGACTTCTCGCCAAGGCACAATTCGAGGCCCTCGGCGATAAATTCTCCGACCGGAAAGGGTTGAGAAGCCAGATTGACCTCTGGCGCAACGATGTAAAAGATTCTAACGACCTCGATTCGAAACAGGCAACACTATACTCCAACTTCTTCGATTCTTTCGACACTTTGGTCAAGGACGTTAACGACAAGAATTTCAACAAAGGCTTCAAAGGCAACATGCTGAACTTCACCAAATTAGATGTCAGCAAAGAATATAACGGCCCAATTACACCGTTCCAGATTACGTTCCCGCAGGCCTTGCTTTGGGGAATTCTCGGGTGCACAGCGACATTCGCGATTTCGATTGTAAAGGAGCGCACGCACGGCACCTTCGAACGTTTGCGCGTTGGGCCGATTGGACTCGCCCATATACTTGGAGGAAAAGGTCTGGCGTGTTTCATAACCTGCTGTCTAATAATCTGCGCTTTGTATATCTGTGCAAAGACAATCTTCAAAATGCCCCTAGGCAGCCTGCTTCTTTTTGTTCTCGCTATACTCTGCACGCTGTTATGCTTCGTTGGCCTTATGATGTTTATATGCACATTGGGGCGCACTGAGCAAAGTGTCGGCGGCGCGGGCTGGGCATTGATTATGATTATGGCTATGTTCGGCGGAGGTATGGTTCCCCTGGCTTTTATGCCGTCGTGGCTGCTTCCATTCAGCCACGTCAGTCCGGTGAAATGGGGTATATTGGCCCTTGAAGGGGCTATCTGGCGCAACTTCAGTCTCACAGAAATGATGACCCCCTGTTTGATTTTACTGGCGATTGGAACCGCGGCCTTCCTGCTCGGCGTATTTTCTCTCCGAAGACAGGAACAGTAACTATGAAAAAGGAGATACATTATGATAAAGAATATGGTCTCAATTTTAGTAATTCTAATGATTATCCTCCTCGCCTGGGTGCTATATAGTTCAACAACTGACGTATCTATCATTATAAACGGAAAGCCGTTCGCCGGCCCTCTCGCGCCGGCAATTGGAATTTGGAAATTGATGTTGGCGATAGTCATCCTCTTTTCTGTCGCGATACTTCTGGCTTTCGTTTTCGCTGGCGTCGGCCTTATCGTTTTGGGTGCCTTGGCACTGGTGGGGCTTATACTTGCGGCTGTTGCACTTCCTTTCCTGCTGCCGCTTCTTGTCCCATTGTTCATCGTCTGGGCATTTTGCGCACTTTTATGCAGGCATAAAGCAACCTAAACCAACTAACCCGCCCGTCGTAGCGCAGCGGAGATCCTCGATTGTTGCTCACTTGCCTCCCTGTCGGGGATCCAGTATTTCTCGTAGCGCAGCGAAGACCTCGGCGGAGCA
>CAIYOL010000250.1 GCA_903927855.1 uncultured Planctomycetota bacterium | reverse complement strand
GAGCATCGTGGTCATTATAAGTCCAATCATCACAACTCCAATCCAACAATCCGCTGTTCGGATCAAGATCAACATAATTGTTCACATAAACATCCCTGAATAACGTCCCCCCCATCGGGTAAAATGTATATAACCCTGCATTCGTGTCCATCAATTGAGAACGGGAAATATTTTTCTCATATATCTCAAGGGTATGTTTAATTTCCGCCGATTGTTCCGGTGAAATACAGTAATGGGGTTCATTTGAAATTGCTCCCCCGCCGCCTAATTCTCCTTGTATCGCAGCAAAACATAGGCAAGGCAGAAATATAAAAAAACTGATAAAGATCAAGAGAAATGAATATGGTCTGATTTGCAATAGTACATGAAAACAACTCAGAGTGTCTATTAATTGTTTTTTTACGACATCTCCTTTGTGTGACAATACAGACACTACTAATCTATCCTCTTCTCACAATTACAACCTTTAGAAATGTACAAAAATTATACTTTTGGAGCAAAGATAAGTCAAATGAAATTTCTTATACTGATGTATCTTAATCTTTATCTTTGTTTCCTGTTAACTTAGGCAACCCGCACCTAAAAATTTTTCTCGTAGCGAAGCGAAGATCCTTCGAAGCGCAGCGCAGATCCCCGCATGTCGTTGGCGGGGACCCATTTTTTTCAGCATCCGAACTTTTTTAAATTTCACCCTTTTTTGTACCTTTTTCTATCACTTTTGGTACTGTTTTTAACAAGTTTTGCCACTGTTTCACCTCAGTTTGCATACGTTTCGCCTCTGTTTTAACACATTTCGCAATCTCACTTTTTTCAACTTAACTCTTTATTATGCATAATGTTATGAGAAAAATAACCGTATTCCGCTTGACAGATTTTTGATTTGTTTTTAAGCTACCTGGTCGTGAAGAAAAAGCCAATAATAGGGATTTTAGGCGGGGTCGGCTCAGGCAAAAGCGCCGTCGCCGCCGAGTTTGCCAAGCGTGGCTGTGCCGTAATCGACGCCGACGAAATCGCCCATAACCTACTTGACAAAAAGGACTTACGAAAAAGAATTGTCGCCCGTTTTGGTCGGGAAATTTTGGATTCCAAAGGTCAAATCAGCCGGCGGAAATTAGCCGGACTTGTCTTTGCCGACGCTAAGAAAATAAAAGCGCTTAACAAAACACTCCATCCCCTTGTCCTCAAAGAAGTTACGAAGCTTATAAAAAAGGCAAATGGCCAAAGCAAGGTCAAGGCGATTGTTTTGGACATGCCGCTTTTGATGGAAGTCGGCTGGGCAAATCGCTGTGACAAGCTCATTTTCGTCAAATGCAGGCAGCAGATAAGAGCCAAAAGAAGCCAGAAAAAGGGCATTTTCAGTATAGAGATGCTAAAAAATAGAGAAAATTATCAAATTTCTCTGGACAAAAAGGAAAGCATCGCCGATAATACCATCGATAACAATTCTGGCTTTTCGGTGTTAGCCAGGCAAGTCACTGATATCTTCTCTGGTGTAATGGGTAAGTAGGGTTTATCAATAAGAAGTGCTTGACTACCCGCTTTTAATATATTAAGCTTTAATTCTACATGTTCAAAATTCAAATCCTGTTGAATTCCCAAGAGGTAAGGTTACCTAAGTAAACAATAGGCATTTGGCAAACGAAAAAGAAGGAGTAATTATGGCTAAGGCCTCTACAAGAAGAAAAGGTGTAAAGAAAAGAGCCGTCGAAGAACAAGAACAGATTACCAACGGGCAGCAGCAAGCGGAGCCTGAGGCAGCAGCACAACAGGAGCCAGCCGCCAGCACGGTTACGACTGAGGAAGAAGCACGAAAGGCCAAACAGACGGAAGAAGAGTCCACTCATGAGAAATATGAGCGGATTAAGAAGGGAAGCTTGTATTTGACGGACCTTCAGAAGCTAAGCGTGTCGGAGCTACACGATATTGCCAAGAAAGAGAATATACAGGAATACACCGCGTTAAAGAAGCAGGATTTGATTTTCCGGATTCTCAAAGAGCGGATTCGCCAAAACGGGTTACTGTACGGTGAAGGCGTATTGGAAGTGCTGCCGGACGGCTACGGATTCCTGCGAAACCCGGATTACAACTACCTATCCAGCCCGGACGACATTTACGTATCACCATCGCAAATCAGGCGTTTCGGCCTGCGAACGGGAAACACCGTATCGGGTCAAATCCGGCCGCCTAAAGATTCGGAAAAGTATTTTGCCCTGCTGCGGGTCGAAGCGATTAACTTCGAGAACCCCGATAACCTCGCGGAAAAGGTAGTATTCAGCGACTTGACGCCCCTGCATCCAGAGCAACGTATTATAATGGAAACAACACCGGAAGAATTGAATATGCGAATAGTCGATTTGATAACACCGGTGGGCAAAGGGCAACGAGGTCTAATTGTCGCTGCACCACGGACCGGCAAGACAGTCCTGCTGCAAAAAATCGCGAACGCCATCAGCACAAATCATCCTGAAGTGAAACTCATAGTGCTGCTGATTGACGAACGGCCCGAGGAAGTTACGGAAATGGAGCGCAAAACCGCCGAGGACGTCGAGGTCATAAGCTCGACTTTCGATGAGCCGGCCGCCCGTCATTGCCAAGTGGCCGAGGTCGTAATCGAAAAGGCAAAGCGAATGGTAGAATACGGCCAGGACGTGGTCATTCTTTTAGACTCGATAACGCGTCTTGCCCGCGCCTATAATACCGAGCAGCCGCACTCAGGCAAGATTCTGACAGGCGGCGTCGATTCCGGCGCGATGCAGATGCCAAAGAAATTTTTCGGAGCAGCAAGAAACGTCGAACACGGCGGGTCGCTGACTATCTTTGCAACGGCGTTAATTGACACCGGCTCAAAGATGGACGAGGTCATTTTCGAAGAGTTTAAGGCAACGGGAAATATGGAACTGCACTTAGACAGGAAACTTGTTGACAGGCGAACGTGGCCTGCCATAGACATCAGCCGAAGCGGAACCAGAAGGGAAGAACTGCTGCTCGATGCAAAGGAACTCGAACTTGTATATCGGCTCCGGAGAGTACTTAGCGAACTGAATCCGGTTGAAGCGATAGAGCTGCTCAAGAACAGGCTGACCAAGTGCCGAACCAATGCAGAGTTCCTGATGACAATGAACATCGACTAAGCTAAACGCCAGCGCAAAGCCAATTGCTGCACAGCAACCAAAGCCCAGTTTGTTGCTTTACATCTCCATTTGGTTTTATTAAGATAAAATTCCGGTATCTTATTATTACGCCGGAATTTTTTTATTGGCAGTTATCTAAACCGAATAAGTTATGGGCGAACAACTTTCGAAAGTTTACGAACCGAAGACGATAGAGAAGCAGGCGAACGAAATCTGGTTTTCGCAAGGATTCTTTCACGCTGAAGCACCACCTGCCGGGAAGAAAAGCACCCGCAAACCTTATACAATCGTGATACCGCCGCCCAATGTCACGGCGCCGCTACACCTTGGCCACGCTCTAAATAACGCTTTGCAGGACGTGCTGATTCGGTTCCGCCGGATGCAAAATTACAATACATTATGGATGCCCGGCACCGACCACGCCGGCATCGCCACACAAACAGTCGTCGAGAAAAGACTGCTCGCTGAACAAGGTAAAAAACGCACGGACTTCCAGCGGGACGAATTCGTCGCCCACGTGCAGGCATGGAAAGACGAATATGAGGCCAGGATTATCGAACAACTGCGGGCGATGGGCTGCTCGTGCGACTGGCAGCGAACACGATTTACAATGGACGAGGTGTGTGCAAAGGCCGTTCGCGCCGCATTTTTCAAACTCTTCAAAGACGGATTGATTTATCGGGGCAAACGATTAGTCAACTGGGACCCGGCCACGCAGACAGTACTGGCTGACGATGAGGTCGAGCACGAGACAATTCAAGGGTTTTTCTGGTACCTGAAATATCCGCTTGCCGAACCTGTTGAGATTGAAGGCAAGCGAATCGAACATGTCACCGTGGCCACGACCCGGCCGGAAACTATGCTCGGCGATACGGCTGTCGCGATGAACCCGGCAGACCCGCGGGCAAAGTTCCTCGTTGGTAAAAAAGTCCGGCTGCCAATTGTAGGCCGGATTATCCCGATTATAGCAGATGAGCACGTTGTTCTGCCGGATGCTGAAAGTGAGGATGAAAAGGCGCGATTTTCGACCGGCTTTTTGAAAGTTACGCCGGCCCACGACCCGGACGACTGGGAGATTGGCCAGAGGCAGGGACTGGAAGTAATCAATATTATGGCCCCAGACGGCTCTATCAGCGATAAATTCGGCTGGACAGACTGGGAGCAAATTAAAAATCCTGATGTCGAAAATCTAATCGGAATGGACCGTTTCGAGGCAAGGGAAGCGATAGTCGAGTGGTTCAGGGAAGAAGGACTGCTCGAAGAAGTAAGGCCTTACAGCCACGAGGTAGGCCACAGCTACCGCAG
>CAIYOL010000249.1 GCA_903927855.1 uncultured Planctomycetota bacterium | reverse complement strand
AGCACGGGATATGGCTAAATTAGCGCTCGATAAATATCCCGAATGGCTGAAGAAGACAAGCGCAATTCAAAACAAGATGTTAAAACTTATCAGTGAAAGTCCTTCCTATAAAGGAGACGCTAAGGGCGCGTTAATGCTGCTGAGACTGATTGTCAACGAATTCCATTTCCCGCTGTCGAACGCCGCGGCGTGGATTGTGGACAAGGACGGCAACGACGTAGCAAGGTTCCTCGAATGTTTCGATTATCCATACGTCAACTCTCAGGACGTTGACTGGTTTTCGATGATACTGTTAATGCTGTTTCCGGATGTGGAGAGGGAAATCTGCCAGCGGTTCATCGACTCGATAATGGACGAGAACCTTACGGAGAGATACTATCATACCCACGCATCTTTCGCCGAGGCACGGCAGCATTTCGTGGAGCACCCGGAAGAATACGAAGGCACGTCGCTGACCCACGTAAAAGCGCCCACGAAAATCAAGGGCAGCGTATCGCACGATTTGACCGCCTTGACTTTCGGCAATCCGATGCGCAATAAAAGCGAATACACCTGGTACAATAACAACTACTGGATAGACCTTTTCCCCAAAATAGCGTTAAGGGTGCTGCGAAACGTCAAATACACAGGCGATGTTGATTTCCTTAAGAAGAACTGGGAGACGCTTAAATTCGGATATGAGTATCTGAAGAAACTCGATTTAGACGGTGACGGCATACCAGAAGGCAATCCGGATGAGGTAAAGAACACCTTCGATAATATCACTTTGTTCGGGATAGACTCCTATTGCACAAATGGTTTTTTGGCTGTCTGCAAGGCAATGAGCAAGATGGCGGATATGATGAAAGACAAACCCGCCAAGAAAGAATATGACGAGATTTTCGAAAAAGCATTTGCCGTCTATGAGAGGCTATGGATAGACAAAAAGGTTAAAGGCCGACGGATGCAGTATTACGCTACCTGCGTTGACTTTGCCACGGGAAAGACAAACACGGACGTCTGGACCAATCAGTTAGACGGCTTGTGGTATTTGATATTAATGGGCGAAGAGCCGTTCATCCCCGCCGAGAAGGCAAGGGTAATTCTCAAAACAATTTACACAAATAACCGCAATCCTCTCGGCTGGGCCACAGCCAGAACACAGACCGGAAAGCCGGTGGAATCGGACCAGGGGAAGGACGTCTGGGTAGCGTCGAATTATGTTCTCGCACAGCTTCTCGATTATTACGGATTGGTCAAGGAGAGCAAAGAAGTATATAAGGTGATGGACAAGGTCGTGTTCCAGCACGCCAATTCTCTCATTACCCCTGAAAGCGTCAGGCCGACGTTCGAAAAGGAAGCCGGCGAATCGAAGCCTGGGCCGCATTATATCGTATGCGGTTATACCAGGCCGGGCGCGATATTCTCGCAATTGGCAATGCTGTTTATAAAAGAGCTTCAGCAAAAGACAGGTGCAACGATAATAGACTCCCAGCAATTGCAGGCTTTTATCACCGGCTTATTTAAAGAGTAAACCTATCTTGCAATTGGCGGCAATAAACGATATAATACCTCGTACGGTTGCTGATGCGCTGCGGACTTCCGCCATAGGCGGATAAATTTTGAAAAGTTAATACGGGGGCGAAAGGCTTCGACCGGATGACGGAGAGCCAAGATGCATGTCCAGGACGCCGGTTGGCCTGGCTAATCATTCCGGCAACAACTTTAATTGGCAACTACCAGTTGCAAATGGCCGCTTAATTTAGCGGCCCGTCCTGTCTGACTTTGCCTGTGGGTCCGGCAAGGGCGTAAACAAGCAGGCTGGCCAAGCCGGTTTTTCGGGCCGGTGAGGCAAGACTCAATCCTGAAATAGCTGAATTTTGAGCCTGTCGTTTGGCGCTTAATAAGGCGAAAATAGTAAATAAAACGACTAAACATGTAGATGCTTGACTTGAAGCATCTCGGGACGGGGGTTCGAATCCCCCCGCCTCCACTCGATGCGGTCTCCAAAACGTTTTGTGTTTTGGAGACCTTACTCGTGACAGGCCTTTATACTACCTCCAGCCGGCGAAGAATGGTCTTTGCCCAGCGGCAACTGCGGGCATAAGAGAATATAAGCAGCAGCAGTACCAGCAGCCAGTAGCCGGTGAACCGTAAATAGTAAAGAACAAGGCAGAATATGT
>CAIYOL010000248.1 GCA_903927855.1 uncultured Planctomycetota bacterium | reverse complement strand
CGCAATATCTGAAGCCGCGATTACCGGTGCCGCGGTAGGTGCGGCGCTGCGAGGATTAAGGCCGGTTGCGGAGATTATGTATGTTGATTTTATTACGATTGCACTGGACCAGCTTGTTCACGTCGGTGCATACAACCGCTATATGTTCGGCGGCAAGGCGAAGGTGCCGATGGTGCTGCGTACAGAGGGCGGTGTAGGCAGATGCATAGCTGCTCATCACAGCGAATCGCTTGAAGCGTGGCTTATGCACACACCGGGGCTGTATGTTGTAATGCCCTCGACGCCTTATGATGCCAAGGGACTGCTCAAAGCGGCTATTCGCAGTGACAATCCGGTTGTATTTATCGAACACAAAGCGACTTATGGCCAGGTTGGTCCTGTGCCGCTGGGTGATTATATTATTCCGCTTGGGGTTGCGGATGTAAAAAGACAGGGCAAGGATGCAACTATCGTCAGCTACAGCAGAATGGCGATGTGGGCATTGAGAGCGGCGAAAATACTTGCAGAAAAACATGGTATCGATGCCGAAGTTATCGACCTGCGGACGCTAAAGCCGATGGATATAAAAACAGTAGCCCAATCCGTTAAGAAGACCGGACGGCTGATTACAGTCAGCGAAGGATTCTGTACCTGCGGAGCAGGCAGAGAGATAGCAGGTGCACTGATGGAATATAAGTTTAGTGACGGAACAGGTGGTTTTGATTATCTCGATTCTGCACCGGTTAACCTTGCTGCAGCGGATGTTCCGCCGCCAATGAGCGAGCCGCTGGAGCTTGCAAGCATACCGAGTGTGGAAAAAATTGTTGAAACTGTCAGGGCGATGGTATAAAAAATAGAAAATAAAAAATCAAAAAATAAAAGGAAAATATGCAATGGCCAAAGATGTTAGATTGCCGAAACTCGGTCAAACAATGGAAGAAGGAACAATCGTCGGCTGTCTTGTCAAAGTCGGCGACGAGATAAAAAAAGGCGATATAATTTTTGAAGTGGAGACCGACAAGGCAACATTGGAAATGCAGTCGCCTGCCGACGGATTTGTAAAGAATATCCTTGCCGATATCGGTCAGGCATTGCTTGTCGGCGATGCTATTATGGTTCTTGGCGATAAGGATGAGCAGGTGTCCCAAAGTTTCATTGATTCGCTCAAAACGGGTGCACCGGTTGAGCAGGCACAAACCGTATCTGCTCCGGCCGCCGCACAAGAAGCTAAGCAGGAAATGCCGCAGGCTGAACCTGCGGGCAGGGCAAAGGCCTCGCCTCGTGCTAAAATGCTCGCAGAGGAACTTGGCGTAAATCTTGAAAAAGTCGTTGGCACAGGCCCAGCCAGTAAAATCACCGAAGAGGATGTCCGAAATGCCGCTGCCTCGAAACCGGCTAAACAGATGTCTTCGGTTGATACCGAGCATAAGCTCGGTCAGACTATACCGTTAAACAGGATGCAGAAGGTAATCGCACAAAGGATGCTCAAGTCGAAGCTCGAGATTCCCTGCTTTTATCTGACAGTTAAAGCCGACATGACTAAACTGGTTGACTATCGCACCGAGCGCAATAAAACCGCCGAAGTGAAAATCGCCTACAATGATTTTCTCGTAAAGGCGGTTGCGACAGGTCTTGAGAACTTTCCGATTATGACAGGCCAGCTAAATGGCGACAATATTCAGCTTCCTGCAAGTGTTGGAGTCGGTCTTGCGATATCTGTGCCTGGCGGCCTGGTCGCTCCGATTGTCAAGGATGCACACAAAAAGAATATTATCGAGATAGCCAAATACACTCAGGGACTGATTGAAAAGGCACGCAATAATAAATTGTCACCGGACGACATGGATGGCGGCTGCATCACCGTAAGCAGTCTCGGCGCATTCGGGATAGATTCATTTATTCCGATAGTTGTTCCCGGCCAGTGCAGCATTATGGGCATCGGCCAGATTGCTG
>CAIYOL010000247.1 GCA_903927855.1 uncultured Planctomycetota bacterium | reverse complement strand
TGACTTGATATTGTTAAATGAGAACTGGTTACCAATGCTCTATTGGTAGGACATTAAAAACCGGAACTAAAGAATAGATGTGCGAAATTGGCTGCGGTTTTTGGCGATGAGCGGTTTTAAGGTTAGTTAGGCCGGATTTTAAGGGAGATTAATAATGAGACGCGTTATTATAGTTGCCAGCATTTGCCTTTTGGCAACAGTTTGTTCCGCACAGGAGAAGTACAGCAATTCGAAATGGCATTTTTCCTTTACGGTGCCCGAAGGGTGGGAAGTAATTACCGAGGAGACGGTGCTCAACAATTATTCAAAAATATTTGAAACCAGATTCGAAGGTTCGGAGATTTTGGCGGTTTGCCGGGAAGCCGGTTCCGAAGCCGAAGGAAAGAAAAGCTCTATGCTGGTCCAAGCCGACGCAATTGGAAAGGCAGAAGAAGGCCTGCCTATAGAAGTCGGGTATGAGAAGGCCCTGCGGTCGAATTCGCAATGGGAGACGAGCGTTGCATACCTGAAAAGTTTTAGAGACGACTTAGTAAAAGAAGGGGATGTTGACAACGATGCGAAATATGAGCGTCAAATTTATTATGACCCAAACAGGCACATCTTTTTTGAAACGACAGCACTACCACTGAAAAACGGAGGGGCAATCGGCATATCAACCTTGAAACTATTAGGCGGTAATAAGGTGACCACTTTGAGCTTTAATCTATACGGCAAGAGCGTTAAGAACCTCTTAGATTTGGTCAAAGGGGCAGCAGATTCTTTCGCTTACGATGAAAAGCACCGATTCGGCGAAGCTCCCACCACTGATATTGCGAAGGTCCTGTGGCACTGGTTAGCTCCCAGCGCGGTAACATTGATAGTCTTCTTCTTCGTGTACAAATGGGTGAAATCGGAATACGGATAATGTTGTGACCAATACGGATTGGAAGCGTGGTGGGGGTTAAGGAAAGCAGGTTAATCGTAAAGGAGAACGAGAATGCCGGCGAGTATAGCACATATGCTGATAGCACATAAGTCGCTGCAGAAGCTGAAAGGCAAAGGGGTCAAAGAGTTTGCGGAGTTCGCGGAGCTTTTAGACAATCCAAACAAAAAGTTCAAGGCATACGTGAACTTGGGGAGCAACGGGCCAGACCTGTACTACTACGCGGAGATAATCAACAACCTGAAAGATATGCTGAAAGAAAGAAGCGTGCAATCGACCGGAGTAACACCTTGGGCGTATCACCTTCATTCGCAGAGGCCGAACGAGTTTCCGCTGAGACTGGTCAAGATTATATTCAGCGACGCATTAAGGAAAGGCAAGAAGGTGGTGCTCGAAGATGAGGACATCAAGAAACTGGCATATATAGCGGGACACCTGACGCATATAGCGGCGGACCAGATAATACATCCGGCAGTGAACAGCGCTGCGGGGCCTTATTACCGAAGCGAGGATAACCGGAGGAAACACCGTGAGTGCGAGGTTTTTCAGGATTATTTTCTCTATGAAGATGTTTACCGGCTGGAGGAAAAAAGCGGGGCGAAATACGACTTCTTCAAGCAGAAGTTCAATAAGTGGGCGGACTGCGTGCCTGCGAAAGTCGCGAGGAATACGGAGGACTGGTTCCGATACTTTCTACAGCGAGGGTTCGCAGAGACCTACAGTATGTTCCCAACGGAGAAGGAGATAGAGGACTCGGTAGATAACCTGCTGCTGACGCTGAGGACGTGCCAGATGCTTGGGCCATACCGGCAGGCAGCGGAAGACTATGAGAAAAAGGGGGAGTCAGGGATGTTTCGAGAATATATAAAGGACGTGGATTATATAAAGCACTACCGCCTGGCGGTGGAACTGGCGGTGATATACCTGATTGCACTATATGAAGTTTATTTTGTGCTAAAGAAAGGAGGAGATTTCACAGAGCAGCACGAGGAACGCTTCCGCAGTATCGTCAGTGATGCGGATTTATCCTGTCCGTTAGAGCAGAATATACTCGAAAAGTCAAATGCGGCGCTGACAAGTAAAGAAAATATGGAAGCAGCTATTGAGAAGCATTTCCCCTCCCTGCTGACTAAAACGAAATTGCTCACCAGAGAAGGGATAAGTAAGGCCAGCAGCGACAAAGATATCGTAAACGCATAATTCAAGACAGGAACAAGCCTGCCATTTACTTTTTATTTTCCCGCCAGAGCCAGCCGGCCAATAATGCTGTAACGATACAGGCCGCGGCACTTGCCAACACTGGAATCTCAACGGTATTGGCGGTAACTTTCCATTGAAATATTAGTCTTATTAAATGCACTACTGAAACAAGCAGTAGAAAAATCGTTACGACAATCACTGATGGTTTCATAATCGCTCTCCTTTTCTTTCAAAAATTGCAAAGTAATTAATTATTACCTCTGTTATAATATTAGAATATTTCTGCGTTGCAATAAAAAATAAAAAGAAAGGGAATTTGCCAAATGAATTGGAATATCAAGTTTAAGAGGATTTGGGTTTTAGCCACGGTTTTGGGGATGCCGCTAATCGCATGCGGGGCGGGACACCAAAAGCAGACGGGGCGGTTCGATTACAAATGTACAAAGCTCGAGAACGGGCTGGAGATTATAACACTGGAGGATTTTTCCTGCCCGATAGTGGCGGTGCAGTTATGGTACCACGTTGGGTCGAAAGACGAACAGCCGGGGCGGCACGGATTCGCTCATATGTTCGAGCATATGATGTTTCGCGGAACGGACAGGCTCGGGCCGACAGACCACTTTGCCTATATTCATCGTGTCGGAGGAACGACGAACGGCCATACGGGGTTCGACAGGACAATATACGAAGAGACGCTGCCGGCAAAACAGCTTGAACTGGCGCTATGGTTAGAGGCGGAGCGGATGACGTTTTTGAAGATTGACCAGGAATCGTTCGATACGGAGCGAAAAGTGGTCGAGGAAGAGCTGCGAATGAGGCGAAACGAGCCATACGGAACGCTGTATGAAAAACTGCTGGCGGAGATTTATAAGACCAGTCCGTATCGCTGGGAGCCGATAGGAAGTCTGGCGGACCTGAGGGCGTCATCGGTGGAGGACCTGCGGAACTTCTGGAAGAAATATTATGTTCCGAACAATGCGACGCTGATTATTGTCGGGGCGGTCAAGCACGAGGAGGCACAGCGATTAGCAAAACGATATTTCGGATGGATACCGCGCTACGCTGAGCCGGCGCGGGTCACGGTTCGTGAGTCGGAGCCAGCAGAGAAGCGGACAGTAACGCTGACGGTGGAGAACTCGCCTGCGCCTCTTGCCGGGGCGGTGTACCGGACGGTGCCAATCAGCGATAAGAACTCTGTCGCTATCGACCTTTTATCGGAGATTTTGGGGAGCGGAAGGAGCAGCAGGTTATATCGCAGACTGGTGGCGGAAAAACAATTAGCAGTTGAGGCAGAGTCGGAGACGTGGTCACTGGAAAAAGACGGCTTACTCGTGGCACAAGCAACGATGCCGCCTGATGGCGGAGACGCGAACAGCGTCCTTGATATTATCAAGGGTAACATTTCAAAGCTGCGGAAGGAAGCGGTGAGCGAGCGTGAGCTTAGAAAAGCGAAAAATCAGATGCTGCGAGGGCTGGTGACAGAGAATCTGGAGATTGAGAGCAAGGCGAAGATGTTAGGCAGTGCAGCAGTGGACTACGGGGACGTTTCACAAGTCAACCGGTGGATAGATGATATACGAAAGGTAACAGATGGGGACATTCAACGCGTTGATAACGAGTATTTAGCAGACAATAGAGCGCTGGAGGTCAAGGTTGACCGGCACATGCCGAGTGCAGCGGGCGGCGATGCCGGCATCGCCAAGGGTGAGAACGCGCCGATTACGGCGGAGCCGGAGAAGGTTGCGCCGAAGCAGGGACGAGAAGGGTTAGAGCGTCCCAAGAACTGGCCAAAGGAAGCACCATTTGCGAAGATTTCGGCAGCGAAGATAACGCCAAAATACAGCAGTAAAAAATTAGACAATGGTCTGAAGGTGCTTGTAGTGCCGAATCATGAGGTGCCGTTTGTAAGTGTTCAACTGGGACTTTTGTCCGGGGCGTGGACGGAGAATAAGCCGGGGACAGCATCAATGACAATGCAGATGCTTGTCAAGGGGACGAGCAAACACAATGAAGGCGAGCTGGCGGATGAACTGGAGACATACGCAATCAGTCTTTCGGGGTCGGCTGATATGGACACGAGCACAGTCAACGTCGGCTGCCTGACAGAGCATATCGAGCGGGCGATGGGACTGCTCGGTGAAGTGGTGCTACAGCCCTCCTTTCCTGAAGAGGAATTCGAGAAGCTGCGGAAACAGGTCCTTACATCGCTGGCGGTTTCGTCGGCGGAGCCGGAGTATGTAGCTGACAAGGAATTCCGGCGGGAACTATACGGCGAACATCCGTATTCGCGGACGGCCACGGGCGAGGTCGAGGACGTTAATGCGCTGACGATTGAAGATTTGAAGGGGTGGTGGAGCAAGTTCGCAAGGCCCGATACGGCGGTGCTGATATTTTCGGGAGATATTGAGGCAAAAGAGGCATTCAAATTAGCGAAGAAGACGTTCGGGGGCTGGAAGGCGGCGGGCGAACGGTCTGATATAAAAATATCCAAGCCGGCAGAGCCAACTGAGACGCATATATATTTGGTAGACATGCCGGGGAGCACGCAAAGCCAAATTCGGGTCGGGCAGAGCGGTATTACGCGGCATGACGAGAGATATTTTGTGAGCCGAATAGTGAGCAACTATTTCGGATGGGCTTTTAACAGCCGATTGAACGAGAGTATTCGCGTCGCGAAGGGGCTGACATACGGAGTCTGGGGCAGCTATACGGCCAACCGTTTTGCGGGTGAATTCGAGGTCGGCACCTTCAGCAAGACAGAATCAACGGCGGAAGCGGTGAAAGCGGTCCTCGAAGAGATTAAGCGGCTGAAAACCCAAGACCCGAATGACGATGAGCTTGAGAGCAGCCGGTCGTACATACTCGGCAGCTTTGTGAGGGGCCGTGAGACGCCGCAACAGATTGCGGGCGATTTGTGGCTGATTGAATCGCAGGGGCTCGGCGAGGATTATCTTGAAAGACTGCTGGGCGGGATTGCGAAGGCAAAACAAACAGACTGCGAGCGTTTGGTTCGAGAGACGATAGAGCCGAGCAAGCTGGTAATAGTCGTTGTCGGGGAGGCGGAGAAGCTTAAAGAGGGGCTGGAAAAGATTGCGCCGGTTACCATCGCAGCGGCAGATGAGAAGAAGTGATTTTTAACATTATTCGAGGACGACTTCATCCTGATAAGCGGGGACAGAGACGTTCCAGCCTGTTTGCTCTCTGAGGTAATTACCGAAATTAGATGCGCTTTCGGTTTCGCCGTGGATAACAAAAACTTTTCGAGGGGGTGTTTGTAAACCTTTTAACCAGGTGAGAAGCTCGAATCTGTCAGCGTGGGCCGAGAAGCCATGCACCTGGACGATGTTTGCCTTGACGTCGTACTGCTGTCCGAGTATTCGGACTTTCTTTGCGCCATCGATGATTTGTCTTCCGAGAGTGCCGACGGCCTGATAGCCGACAAACATTATGGAACTTTGCGGTCTGGAGATATTGTTGGCGAGGTGGTATTTTATTCTGCCGCCGGTGCACATACCGGAGCCGGCAATAACCATAACGGTTCCTTTTATATTGTTAATCGCTTTTGACTGAGCGGAGTTGCCTGCCATTTCAACCTGCGGCAAATTAAAAGGTGACCCGAAATTTCTCATAAACGCGGCCATTTGCTCATCAAAAAGCTCAGAATGCCGCTGAAAAACTTCCGTGATTTTAGAAGCCATTGGGCTATCGAGGAAAATTTTCATGTAAGGTATCGCTTTGTCGAGGAGCAATTCGTTCATGTAATACAAAATCTCCTGAGAACGTTCGAGTGCGAAGCTGGGGACGATGATGTTTCCGCCGGCCCTTTTCGTTGAGTTTATCACGTTACCAATTATTTCTTTTACGTCCATGGCCTCATCGTGGAGGCGGTCGCCATAGGTGGATTCAACGAGGACGTAATCGGCGGCATCGAAAACGGTCGGGTCGCACAATATTGGTCTATTCGTCCTGCCAATATCACCTGAGAACAAGATAATTCTCTCCTGGCCATTCCAGCGTACTTTGGCCCTTATGATAGAAGAGCCGAGGACGTGACCGGCATCATAGAAAGTGGCTTCGAGGCCGTCGCCGAGGGAGACAGCCTCCCTGTATTCGAGCGGCGAGAAGAGTGGGAAACAGGCCTGAGCATCCTCGGTAGTATAAAGAGGGACCTCGGGATAGGGGCCTTTTCGGCCCTGCTTAGCGTGCCTTTTGCGTTTATGCTCAGCGTCTTCTTCCTGTATCTTGGCTGAATCCAGAAGGATAATCTGTGCAATCTCGGCGGTAGCAGAGGTGCAATATATCCTGCCTTTGAAACCTTCTTTAACGAGTTTCGGCAACAGGCCGCAATGGTCGAGATGGGCATGGGTCAAGAGGACAGCATCAATACTATCAGGCGGTATGGGAAAAGGCGCCCAGTTTCTTTCCCTGAACTGCCGTTCCTGATAAAGGCCGCAATCTATAAGAAGGCGGAGGCCATTGGCTTCGAGCAGGTGGCGGGAACCGGTGACATTCTGAGCGGCACCGAGAAACTGTAATTTTATCTGCATACTCTACCTTGTTATGATAAACATCGGCTTAAAGTTGAGAATTCTACGGCATAACAGGAACAGAGTCAAACAGTAAAAACTGACGATCCAAACTGCCGTTAAAATACGCGGGGAAGATGGGAATATGCCCGAAGTGTAAACTCCGCGTGAGACTTCCCGATAAATGATAAGCGCAACCCTAAGCAGAGCCGGTGACGATTTCGGTTTTGCAGTTTGGAATAGCGGCGAGGAATTCCCGACCATAAGGTTTATTGATTATGCGAGAGTCCAGAACAACGACGATTCCGGTGTCGGTTTTGCTTCGAATCAGCCGGCCGAAACCCTGCTTGAATTTGAGAATCGCAGAAGGCAACTGATAATCATAAAAAGGATTGCCGCCCTGCTGCTTAATCTGCTCGAGCCGGCCTGCGATTAATGGCTGGTCGGGGACGGCAAAGGGCAGCCTAACAATAATCACATTGCTAAGAGCCTCACCCGGCACATCGACGCCCTGCCAAAAACTATCGGTGCCAAAAAGAGCAGCGCTATCCTCAGACTTAAACAGCTTCAAAAGAGAGGTCCTGTCAAACTCCGCACCCTGCTGCAGTAAGCGGATACCATTTTCGGCGAGCGAATCGGCACATTTCTGAGCGACTGCATCGAGCATCTGGTAGCTGGTAAAAAGCACAAAAGCCCTGCCTTGTGTTTTGCATACATACCTGCTGACGGCCTGAGCTGCAGAATCAACAAAACTAGCGTCATTGGGGTCGGGAAGATCTTTTTCGATATAAAGAGTAACCTGTTCGGCGTAATTGAACGGAGAGCCGAGTTTAATCGCACGAAAGTTATCCAAGCCGATTCGACCTGCGAAGAACTCAAACCCGGTTTCGACTCGCTTCGCCGAGGCAAGTCCGCTTTTATCATCTGAGGCCGAACCACAGCTCAGGGTGGCGCTGGTCAGTATGACCGATTCATATTTATCAAACAAACAGCTTTTCACATTCGGCCCGACATTGAGCGGCGCACTTCTCAAACGAGTAGCGCCTCTGGCGGAGGCAGTCGGCTCGACCCAATAGACGAAATCATCCTGCCGGTCAGTCAGGAAGGAATTCAAATTCTGAGCCAGGGCCGAGCAGCGGTCGATGAGGCGCATAATCTCGAATTTTTCATCGACGTCTTTGCACATTTTTGCCAAAGCAGCCAATTCGGCGTGCAGATTTTTCAAGTGGCCGGTAAGATTATCCTCGACGAAATTCTTGTAGCATCTTCCGGCGGTTTCGCTGCCCGTCTGCTCAAACCACTTGTTGACCCGGTCGAAGAATTTCCGTGATTCCTTAGCTACAAGAGCGACCATATCAACGGCTTTGTGCGCATCCATATAGACCAGAAGCCCTTTACGCGTTCTCGGATTGTAAAGGGCATCGAGAAGGAATTTGACTGTGAAGTTACTGATATTTATCCCGAAATGGTCCTCGGCCACATGCTCGATGTTGTGGGCCTCATCAATAATGACGTATTTGAAATCGGGCAAAACCGACGTACCCTGCGATTTGAGCACAAGGTCGCTAAACATCAGGGCGTGGTTTGCCACAATAATATCGGCGTTGCCCAATTGGCGCCTCGCCCGCCAGTAGAAACAACGGCTGAAGTGGGGACATTTTCTGCCGCGGCAGTTGCCGTGCTCGCTTTTGACGGCATCCCAAATATGATTTTTCGGCATAACGGGAATATCGCTGAGGGAGCCATCTTTTGTCTGATTCGCCCATTGATTTATAACCGCAAGTGTCGAGCCGAGACAATCGAACATTGTCACCTGCCTGCGCAGCGCAAATTCAAGGCGGCGTTTGCAGAGATAATTGCCCCTGCCCTTTGCCAGAACCGCAGTAAACGTCTGCGGCAGAGATTTGGCCAAGAAAGGAATATCCTTATTGATTAACTGCTCCTGGAGGGTAATTGTAAAAGTGCTGATGAGCACCTTTGTTTTTTGCCTGTGAACCAGCTCTATTGCAGGAGTAAGATATGCGAAGCTTTTGCCGATGCCTGTTCCTGCCTCTGCAACCAGATGCCTGCGGCCCACAAAGGCATCTTTAATGGCACGAGCCATCTGCACCTGCTGAGGCCGAAACTCGTATCCGCTAAATGAGTGTGCAATCAACCCATCGGCAGATAAAACCGCCTCGGTATCCAAAGATGTATCGGCTTTTATCATCAGCAGTATATAAAAATGGAAGACAGGAACAGCACCTTTTACTTTTTCGGTGCGTCACCCGTCATAGTAAAGGCCGTACCCGTATCCGGGTTGGTTATACGCAGTGAGCTATCCTTGTCTGCCGCCGGGATTGGGTTATCTTCAATAGCTTTTTTAAGAGCGAGCACAGCGGAGGACTGGGGCATCTGTTCGCTGGCTGCATCAATAGCTTCTTTAGCCGGCATGGGTCTGCCCATCTGGTAATAAATATAGGCGAGCAAAAACTGCAACTCAGGGGCACCGCTTCTCTTCATCCACTCTTCAACATCGACTACACGAGTCTCGAGCTTGTCCCTGCCGCCCATCATAGCCTCAATGTCGATTTTAAACTGTGCATACTCGGGGAAAATCTGCAAGGCCCTGGAAAGAAAGAGGGCGCTACTCATATATTCGCCTGAGGCAAAGAGAGCGTGGCTCTTTCCGGCATAGGCAAGGGGGTCAGCCGGTCTGTAAAGCGATGCGAGAGTATAGGCATCGGCAGCGTGATAGTATCTGCCCTGCTTAAGATACAGTTCTGCCACCCGCATAGTCTGATTGAATTTGTCCTGTGAAAAGGAAGCGAAAGTTTCGTAATGGCCCAGAACACCCCTCAAATCTGCCCCAGCGAACTTATCAGCCCGCTTATCAGCCAGAGAACCCTCCTGGGTTTGTTGCTCGCCAGTCGGTTTGTTACCCTCTTCGACAGCTTTTTCAGGGTGTCGTTGTGCAGACATTGCCAAATCAAGCTTTTTTTGCAAGCTATCGATCTGCTGTTTCATCTGGTCGTAGACATCGGGCTGTTTATTCACGTCTACTGCCCAAGGCACACCAAACGCCGTTTTGGCGGTTTCCTCACCAAGCGGCTGGTTGACCTCACCGGCCGATTTTCTCATAGCAGGGGGCAATAAAGGACTCTCCAAGCTGGTCAGACTTTTATTAATCTCACTTGTTCTATAGTTTTCCGGGCTTACGTTTGGCTCATATTGTCCTACCCGAGGCTGGTATTGCTGCTCGGTCAGCCTTGCGGGTGAGTCTTTGGCGATTTCAGATGAAATTATTTTCTGCATTTCTTCCGGCGTCATCGACATCGGTCGAAAGCGTGCCAAATAAATCGCAGATGAAGTGTCGAGCACATCGTCGCGGCGCGGCGGCAAGGCCCCGGCAAGATAGTACTGAGCAGAATAAGCACTAATGTTTGCGGCCTGCGCCCCGGTCACAGCAGGGACACCCGGCATTAAAGATGCTGTCGTCTGAGTCTGTGAATAATATGGTCTGTACCCAAGGTTATAAGCGGCGTAACGGTTATAACGACCGGCATCTCCCGCGCCGGCAGAATCCCTCAAAAACGTATCAAGCGAAGACGAAGGAAGCGTAACTCCAAAATCGGTTGGCGCACTATACGGCACAACGCCTCGAAAATACGCCGGCCCTCTGATATTGCCGGTAATCAGCAGGTTGCCGTTTAAGTTAACTGTGCCAGGGCTGCGAACGAGGCCTTCACGCAGGGTGCTCGGCGGAACTGTGGCAGGACTAATATAGCTTCCAGCCGCCCAACCAACTTCTGAAAAAGCGGTCAAAAACAGCAAACCAACAATAATATACGCCCATGGTCTTTTCATAACATTAAATACCATCTATTTCAGAACTATGTTCATACAGTCACGAGTTATTACAAAACGGGGTTCTTCTTATACTTCGGCTTTTCCGCCCAACTGAGCTTGGTCGCCAGAGTATCCCACGGCGTCCTTAGAGGGTTATTTACCACCAGGAAGTCGCTTTTATTCCTTTCGATTCTTACCACATCATCAATCGACAGTTTGGAAGAAATCTGGCCATCGACGGAAACAGTAGTACCTTCATTGACACTGACTCCAAAGACCTCTACCTTGCTGTCGGCATTAATAACAACGGGTCTGAAGCTAAACGAATGAGGACAAATAGGCGTAATAACCATTGCCTGCATATTTGCTGAAAGAATCGGCCCTGCCGCCGAGAGATTATAAGCTGTCGAGCCTGTGGGCGTGGAAATTATAAGGCCGTCACTTACCAATCCATCTATGGCGGACTGGCCATCGACCGACATCTTCAACTCAATCATTCTAAAAGGAGGACCTGCTGTGATAAAAACATCATTGATAGCCGCCGAGGAGAATTTTTCTAGGCCATTGTTGAAAATCCTGCATTTGAGCATCATTCGTTTCTCTATGCGCAGTTTCCGTGACGTCAAAGAAGGGAAAAATTCTTTCAACTCCGCGAGACTGAATTCGGTCAGGAAGCCAAGCTTGCCGAGGTTAACGCCTATGACCGGAACATTAACCTGACTGAGCTGTCTGGCAGCGGAGGTAATACTGCCATCGCCGCCGAAGACAACCGCAAAATCAGCCTCTTTCAAAATATCAACGGTGCACTGCTCTATACCACAACTGGTAATAATCTCGGCCCTGCTGCCGGCGAAGTCGAGAAAATCATCAACCACATCAGCGACGTGGCCTTTTTTCGGGTCACCGAAAATCACCAATTTTGGCAAATTACTTTTCGCCATTTTGAGATTATCCTATTCCACGTTATCGTCGAGCGTTCACCCGGCCAGAATGCAACATTTCTTTAGCTGTCTGCGCTATTTTATCGGCATTTATACCGCCCTGCATAAGCTGAACGTTGCGGGAATCGTGCTTCAAAAATGTTCTGGGCATACCAAGGGTTACAATCGGCTTTTTAATGGGGCCGTGTAAAGCAGCGGCCTCAAGCACGGCTGAGCCAAAGCCGCAGGCAAGGCCGTGGTCTTCGAGCGTTATTGTACCTTTGTGCCGACTGAGTAAAGAAATAATTTTCTCATCAAGCGGAGCGGCGAACCGTGCATTTATCACATCAACGTCAATGCCCTCCTGCTGGAGTAACTGAGCCGCCTGAAGGGCATTTGTAAGGACGCTTCCGTAAGAGACAATTGCAATAGCTGAATTCGGGCTGCTTTTAACGAAGACGCTTCTGCCTAACTCAAACGGCTGGGCACAAGCAGACAAGTCAAACTCATTCGATGGAACAAGGTCTCTGGGATACCTCAAGCAGACCGGTTTATTTTCCGTCAGGGCAAATTCCAAAGCCAGTTTTAATTCGCTCTCATCAGCGGGCGCCACTAAGACCATATTCGGCATCATTCTCAAAAAACCGATATCCATCAGGCCGTGGTGCGTCGGACCATCAGAGCCGACGACGCCGGCCCTGTCGATGCAAAAAACAACCGGCAGATTCTGCAAAGATACTTCCTGGAATATCTGGTCGAAACCTCGCTGCAGAAAAGTCGAATAGATACAAACGACGGGTTTCAAACCGCTCTTGGCAAGGCCTGCCGCGATATCCACAGCGACGCTTTCGGCGATTCCGACGTCGTAGAACCTGTCGGGGAATTTTTTTTGAAATTCAGATAGCCCTGTTCCATCGCACATTGCGGAGGTTATAGCGACAATTTTGCTGTCCTTTTCAGCCAGCTCGGTCAGATGCCGGCCGAAAGCATCGGTAAAGCTGCATCTGGCGCCGGCAGAGGTCTCTATGGCATCTCCATTTATTTTGAAGGGTCCTGTCGAATGAAACCTCCTCGGGTCATCATCGGCAGGAGCAAAACCTTTGCCTTTTTTCGTATAAACGTGCAAAATTGCGGGGTGATTCAAATGCGACAAAGCCTTGAACAATTGTATAAGCGACTCGATATCATGGCCGTCAACCGGGCCAAAGTAAGGGATGTTCAGGCTCTCGAACATCTGGCTGGCCGGTAAAACCATACGAATACTCTTCTTAATCCTCTCAATCGCCTCTTCAACAGTTTTGCCGATGCCGTGCATATGTTCGAGGATGTTATTGGTGGTTTTTCGCAAATCCTCGTATGTCTGACTGAGACGAATTTTTGAGAAATATTTTGCCACCGCCCCTTGAGTAGCATCGATTGCCATCGAGTTATCATTGAGGACTATAAGTAACTGCCTTTTTACCAGGCCGAGATTATTCAGCGCCTCGAAAGAAAGGCCGTTGACGATACTGGCGTCTCCGATGAGCGCCACGATTTTATCGTTTTTCCCGGTTCGAACCTGCCCCATTGCCATTCCAATTGCAGTGGCTATCGAGGTTCCCGCATGGCCGACGGCAAACTGGTCGTATACGCTTTCATCCGGATTTGGAAACCCGCTGACGCCGTCGCGTTTACGAAGTTTGGCGAAATCAGCCTTTCGGCCGGTTACGATTTTGTGCGTATAACACTGATGGCCGACATCCCAAAGAAGCTTATCGGCTTTGAAATCGAAGACATAATGCAGGGCCAGCGTCAGTTCCACAACGCCGAGGTTGCTGGCAAGATGTCCGCCGGTTTCACTGACCGAGGCAAGCATAAAGCGGCGTATCTGGTCCGCCAAGGGCTTGAGCTGCGGCGGGGACAGCTTTTTCAAGTCATCAGGGCTGTTTATTTGTTCCAATAAGTTATACATTAAAAATTCTTCCGATTATCTTGTTCTTTTCAGCAGGGCGATTGCGAAATTTCTGAGGGTGTCTGCTTTTTGGCCGAAGGGTTCCAAGACAGCCACTGCTTCATCGGCGAGTTTTTCAGCAAGCTGTTTTGATTTTTTCATGCCGACTACGGTGGGGTAAGTTACCTTGCCTGCCTTAGCATCTTTACCGGCTGTTTTGCCTAAATGTTCACTCGAAGCACAAACATCGAGGATGTCATCAGCTATCTGAAAACCCAAGCCAATCTTCAGGCCATATTCACAAAGGCGGTCAAAATCGTCATCCGAAGCCATCCCGCAGATAGCACCCATAGCGGCGGCGCAACGGAACATTTTTGCGGTCTTGTTGATATGGATATATTCCAAAATTTCCTCGCTGCCTCGGCCGTTCTCAGCTTTGAGGTCGGCCATTTGCCCGGCAATCATACCAGCAGGACCTGCGGCCTGCGCCAATTCGCCAATTAATCTCACCGCGATAGGCGCGGCATCGATTTCCTTTGCTAAAACCTCAAAAGCAAGCGTCAAAAGGGCGTCACCTGCGAGAAGGGCCGTCGCCTCATCAAAGGCCTTATGACAGGTCGGCAGTCCCCGGCGAAAATCATCATCATCCATCGCCGGCAAATCATCGTGGACAAGAGAATAAGTATGCACCATCTCAATCGCCGCCGCTGCAATTTCAGCATCGCGATTTACTCTGCCGCTGACAAGCTCGCAACACCAGAGAACCAACGCCGAACGCACCCGCTTGCCGCCGGCTTCGAGCGTATACCTAATTGCCTTTTCTAAATCACTACTAATATCAGTCTGCTTAGCAACAAGCCGGGACAGCGTATCATTTACAAACTGTGCTTTTTCGCTTAGCTGAGTATTAAAGTTGCTCTCGATGGCCCGGTTTAGCGGCATATACGGTTCCGTTGTCTGCTGAAAGCTATAATTTTGCGTTTTTGACCCAAACCCTGTATTATATCCATTATTCACGGATTTTCACAGTAAATTATGAATACCAACAGATTGCTAATTCTGGGCGTTACCGCGTCGGGAAAGGGGCGATTGGCCTTTGATTTGGCTGAAAGTCTGAGGGCTGAAATAATCAGTATCGACTCGATGAAGGTTTATCGGCGAATGGACATCGGTACAGCCAAACCGCCGAGGGAGGCACGCGAGCGCGTCAAATATCACTTAATCGACGTGGTTGAGCCGAGTGAGGCCTTCAGCGTCGGAAAATTTCTCGATTTAGCCTACGATGCAATAGAGCAGATAAACAGTCGCAAAAAAAGAATAATCGCGGTTGGCGGAACTGCCCTTTATATAAAGGCACTGCTGTACGGCCTGTTCGAAGGGCCGGGAAGCGATAAGCAGATACGTGCCGAACTGCAGGCCGAGGCGGAAGCAGGAAGATTGGAAGAACTATACCGGCAATTAACAGAAATCGACCATGTTACCGCCGAACGTGTCAGCCGTAGAGACCGCAAGCGTATAATTCGTGCCTTAGAAGTTTACAAGCTCACCGGAAAACCGATTTCGAGTCTCCAGCAGCAATTCGACGCGGAAAAACCTTTGCACGACTGGACGATAATCGGGCTGCGAAGGGAAAAAAGCGTTGAAAGCAGCCGAATAAACCAGCGGGTGAAAAAAATAATTGAAGCAGGCCTTGTCGATGAGGTCAGAAGACTACTCGCCGAAGAAAAACCTTTGAGCCAACAGGCCCGATGCGCAATCGGCTACGCTGAGATAATTGACCACTTGAACGGCAAGACAAGTTTAGAGGATGCAACTGAGCTGATAAAGAAAAACACGCGGCGTTTTGCCAAAAACCAGCGGACGTGGTTTAAAACCTTCAAAGACGTTAACTGGCTCGATACTGACCCTGACGAACAACCGGGAAAAATCTTCAGCCGCACAAAGACGTTATTAAACCGTATCTTCCCGCAACAGGAAATCATTTGAGTATTTCAAAGAGGTTCAGGTGCTCATCCGTCCAGAGCCGGATTTTTTTATAATCGTCGCTTTGCGGGCTGGCTGCGCTTACAATTACTCTGCTTTTGATAAATTCCTCGTTATTAGTCAGCAGTATCCAGTCCGACGCCAAAATTCCCATTTTGTCGTTTTCGTTGTTTTCGACCCAGGCGTTTTTCAGGTTAAAAAATTCCGCCTGTTTCCACACCACCGATTTAAGGTCAAGATGCATCGAAGAGATATGGACTGCGATAACCCCGTCTGGTTTTATGTGTTTAAGATAAATCTCAAACGCTTCTTTGGTCAATAAATGCACCGGCACAGCGTCGCCGGCAAACGCATCGAGAACCAGGACATCGAACTGTTGCGGCTGCTCCGACTCCAGAGATAATCTCCCATCTCCGATTATTACATCCACCCTGCTTTTACAATCTTTCAAATAACTGAAGTATGTCCTTGCCAGTCGTTCCACCTCAGGATTAATCTCGTAAAATCTGAAATAATCCTCTTTATTTCCGTAAGCTGCAATTGTCCCCACTCCAAGGCCTATCACTCCGATTCTTCTGCCCCCTTCGATTTTCAGATTTTCCATCACCAGGCCGATGCCGCTTTTTTCATTATAATATGCCGTCGGTTTAAGCCGTTTGGCTTCATCAAGAAACTGCAGGCCGTGAAAAGTCGTTCCGTGCTGCATAATATACTTATGCTCATCCGGCTTGTCCTTGCCGTCTTCCCATATCGTCAGCACGCCGAAGAAATTCCGCGTATTCAGAATCGCCAGATTGTTCTTATCGCTGCGTTTGCCGCTTAAGATGCTTCCTGCTACAGCGGCCGTTATAAGCAGCGCCGCCCATATCCACCGCCTGGAACCCATTTTCAAGGCCTGGCTTTTATCCGCCAAAAGGACGAACAAAACGCACCCCAATAACCCCACATACAATTCGACATACGTGTGAAAAATAACCGGTGCAATCACACCAACAAATATTCCGCCAGCCGCTCCTCCAGCCGCGACCATAAGATAAAACCCTGTAAGATGCCCGGCCGCAGGCCTCAACCGGAACAGCTCGCCGTGACAAACCATACAGCAGAAAAACAGCATTGCGCAATATATCAATATTGCTTCCTTCGTCCCCGTAGTCCCTTCATACTTCCTTGCTAATATCACTCCAACGACGCTCAGGATAAACAAGCTCAAAAACGTCCGCCGCGCGTACCATCTTTCGCTGTGGAAGCAGATAATAAAAGAAAGCAGATACAAGCTAAGTGGAACGACCCACAAAAATGGTATAACCGCCACGTCCTGGCATATCTTATTAGTAACGGCCAGCAGTTCCACAGATGCCCCCGCCGGCAACGCAAGCCACAGCAGCAGCGTTCCCAATGCCGGGGCAGCGGCCTTTTTATCCCCGCTTTTTTCGACAGGTTCAATCTGCCCTGTGTGCCCCGAATGCCTGTACAAAATCACAGCACAGAGAGCACAGAAACCCGCAAAAATTATAAGTCCCCACGACCACATCTGAGCCTGCTCTGCCCTGGTAAAAACCGGCTCAAAAACAAACGGGTAACTGAGCAGCCCAAGAAGCGAAGCCGCATTTGAAAAAGCATACAGCCGGTAAGGCGTTTTTTTCGATTCAATCCTGCTAAACCATCTTTGCAGCAAAGGCCCCGTTGCTGAAAGCACAAAATAAGGCACACCCACACAAAGCCCGAGAAGAACTATAATCTGCAATGTCGGATTCCCCCCACAGACCGGCCTCAACTCCGCCCGCGGTATAAAAGGAATCGCCGAGATTGCCGCAGCGAGCAAAAGAATATGAACCGCCGCCTGAGTTTTACACCTGAGGAACCTGTCGCTGAAATGGGCGTATGCGTAGCCAGCCAAGAGTAAAACCTGGAAAAAAAGCATACACGCCGTCCAAACTTCGGGACCGCCTCCAAACGACGGAAGAACGTATCTGCCCATCAAAAGCTGAACCGTAAAAAGCAAAAATGCACTCAAAAATACCGCCGGAACGTATAGCATCGCTATATTTGGCCAACTGCCTGTCATTTGCTTTGAATAATGATTAGATCGCTTCATTCGGGAAATACGTGCTATAGTATTGGGTAGTTCAGACGGTTTGAAGTTGACGCTGGGCGCGGAGGAACGCAGCGGCATCACTTAAAACAAGCTGCTTTACCAGGCCGGTCGGGACCGAAGTCAGGCCCATACTGAATATTTTTTCCTCAACCATTGAGGCAATCGTTCTGGCAGTCTGCCTGGAAACATCATAGTTGGTTACAAGGTCATTGACTATTTTAGACTTGTCCCATGGAGACCGCTGGGGCGATTGCTGAACTCCGTAGAGCATTTCGGCATCGGCGAGCTGCTGAATATCAATCGAAACAACTTCGGTTCTGGAGCGTTTAAGCTTGCGGTTGAAATGATGTTCGGTCAGCACAATTGCGGCATCTTCATACTCTGTGGCAGTCAAAACGGCCTTAATTATGGAGAGAATCTCGCCGCTGGTCACGGTATGCGGGGGTTTTCTGTTATAAAGAAAATAAGTTACCACCTCCGCAAGCCCTTCGGCAACGTTAGTATCCGCCTGCCCATCGTAAGCAAGAGCATTACTGATAGCGCCGATGACCTTTGTGTGCAGATACTCTTCGACGCTGCCATCGGCCTTTACGACTTTAAGCCGCACTTTCATCCCCATCATTTGCCTCCTTGCAAAAATTTAATGATGGTACAACTGTCTTTTCTTTCAGCCGGTAAAGCTTTTTATCCCTCAAGCGTCAAAAAGCTTCGGCTGCCCACTATATTCGGCCTCCTGAATAGCCTGACTCACTTCTTCAATCAACTCGCCGGCATCCTCGAAGTCTCGATAAACACTTGCAAAGCGAATATATGCAACCTTGTCAATTCCTCGCAGGTGTTTCATTACACTTTCGCCGACAAAAGCGGACGAAACCTCCTTGTCGGAGCTCTTAAATATATCTTCTTCAACCTTGTCAGCTATCTGTTGAATCTGTTCAGCAGAGACAGGTCTTTTGTAACAGGCTTTCTGCAAGCCTCCAACGATTTTATCTCTGTCGTAAGGGACACGAG
>CAIYOL010000246.1 GCA_903927855.1 uncultured Planctomycetota bacterium | reverse complement strand
TGAGCCGCCGGTGTAGCCGAGGGAAACAGACGAGAACACCAATACCCCCATAGTAATTACCACAAAGAAAGTCTTACTCATGTTTCGCCTCCTTAAAAATTATGATAAATATATATGACGGCGCAGGCGCGCACCTGCAGCCAGACGAATGGCTCGCTTTCCAAGAAAGGTACGCAAAAGCAGTTTTTTGCTCGGCTGAAATCATGTTTCTCTCCGTTAAGCCGGCGCAAAAGAAGCAACAGAACTTAATAATGGTAACTGCTGCGTTTTAGAAGGCAGGGGTCGGTATGAAAAATGGTACGAATTATGATGGCGAAGACACAAATTATAAAAAACGGCTTTTTGGCCCAGCCTTCACACTTTATTCAATTTTGTAACATTATAACATGAAACGGCCGGTTTGGCAAGGGGAATTTTAAGAAATTTTTCGGGCAGGGATGGGCAATATTAGTCGTTAGTCACCGGACACTTGCGGTTTTGTTGCGCCTATCTGGGGTTTATTTGCAGGGCAGGAGGATAGATACGGTGGTGCCGGTGCCGGGGATGCTTGTTATGGAAAGCGAACCGCCGTTTAATTGTATCAGCCGGGCGGCGTGAGCAAGGCCCATTCCCCTCTTTTGGCCGGCAGGCAGATTGGAGAAGAACGGATACATCGCCTTTTGAAGCGTTTGCTCATCCATCCCGCAGCCAAAATCAGAAATTTCAGAAGTAGATTTACCATCAGCCATAAACCAATAAAAGAGGCCGGGTTTAACTGCCCGGCCCTTTTTGTGCAGCGGTTTTCTTCTCAATACTCCGGCATTTTGTCCATCCAAGCTGCTGCATCATGCCAAGCACCGTGACATGCAGTTTTGTCGCCGTTGAAAGAGCATATAGTCCACCCACCTGAGGCGCATGCGTTGTACAGTCGATCGTGCTTCAGCGCCCACAACTCCTTAAGCCCTACCTTGCGGGCGGAGAAATCCAAAAAACAGATGTTGGTAAACCCCATGTGTCTATCGATGCATATCCAGTGCATTTCAGGGGTGGAATACTCGCCATTATATGCAGGCGGGATGCCGATGGAACTTGGATTATAATATAAATACTGACAATCCATCAACACTGGGACTGTAGCTCCACCTTTTACATCAACTTTCCTCCAGAAAGCCGGGTCCGTTGCCGTTGCACCACCTTGCATATTCTCAACGCTGCGATTCATGCCGTAGCTGCCGGTAAAAAATCCATCACGGACACTATTCGTAGTAACGTCATATTCTCTTTCCCCGGCCATTGGACAATCTGGCAGTGGTCTGTATGAACCAACAGTGTAGTTCCAGGTGCCAAACGCACCAGTGACAAGCTTGGGGTTCTCGGCTGTCGGGCAGAAACGCATCTTGGGGTCGCTGTACAGTTTCTTATAGGTGTATGGCCACATCCTTCTATACCCCGCAGTGTTCCCGATTTCCCTCGCATGGAAATAGTTGTCGTTTTCGCCCGTATACATCGAAAATACAACGCCCCACTGCTTTAGCCGCGACCGACAGACAACTGCCATCGCTTGCTTCCTAACCTTTGACAGTGCAGGCATCAATATCGACATCAACAACGCGATGATGGCTATAACCACCAAAAGTTCTATTAATGTGAAACCTCTTTTCTTATCCACAAATTAATCCTTTCTTTGCTATTGGGCTTAATTGCCCATACTAAGATGCGCAACGTCGGCTATGTGTTCCATTAGTTCCATTTTTTTAACCGGCGCAAAAGAAGCAACAGAACTCAATAATGGTAACTGCCGCGTTTAGAAGGCGGGGGTCGGTATGAAAAGAAGGTGCAAATTATAATATAACGCCTTTTTGGCCCAGCCTTCACACTTTGTTCAATTTTGTGATATTGTAACACGAAACGGCCGGTTTGGCAAGGGGAATTTGATATTCTTGGGTGGTGAGTGGGAAAAGAAAAAGCTGAGAGCGGGTTGAGCTCCCAGCTTTTTCCGGGTTTGGTAATAATGAAGAATTTACCAATGCCAATTGTGAGGAGGAGGTTTGGATGCTGTGATTTTTATAGTGTCAGAGCCGAAGAAGAATCGGCCTGATAAGAATCGGCTGACAACGTTGACATCGAAAAAGATTGAGATGATTGCATTCTTCATGTTTCGCCTCTTTGAAAATTATGATAAATATATTTATAACAATCATCGTTTTCTAAGAAGCATTCCTCGCGAGGGTAACCCGGCGCGAAGCCATTTACGATTTACAATTGACGATTTGCGATTTGGGTTGAGATTTCTTCGATATTTTCGCGCATCGGAGGATAACCCCCGGCAGGCCGGTAGGGGACTTGTTCCGGAGAAAATGTTATTTCGTCCGATAAGCTAAAAAAGCATAGTCAAAAAAGCCAAGTGCAATGAAAAAACAGGGGGGTAAGTTATTCTGAATCAAGCAGTTATAGTATTTAAGAGCGATATGGGGAATATCCACAGGTTTTGAGGTTATTTGGCTCGCATCGCAACTTATTAAAGCCGATAAATCCAAATGATTTTGCTACTTTATCTTTAAGAGGGAAAGGTACAACTATATCGGGGGTAAAACTATGTTGCGTAGAGACATAACCTATATCCTGTTATTCTTCCTGCCGGCCATTGCTTTTTTCTCCGGCTGCAGTAAAAAACCGCAAGAGCAGAAGCTTACCAGCATTACTATTGCTTTTCAGGAATGGGTGGGTTACGGCCTGTTTTATCTTGCCCAGGAAAAAGGTTTCTGCAAAGAGGAGGGTATAGCAATTGTCTTTATAGATGAGCAATTGGATTCAGCCCGGCGCGATGCTCTTAAGCAAGGCATGCTCGATTGCGAAGCAGGGACCCTTGACTTGCTCATCTCGAAAGCAGCGCAGGACACGCCAATTATTGCAGTTATGGAAATCGACCAATCGTTCGGAAGCGACGGCATAGTCGCCACTGAAGATATCAAGAAATTAGAAGATTTAATCGGGAAAAAGGTAGCTTTGGCAAGAGACGATGTCGGCGAAACATTTATTTCAACCCTGTTTTACCAAAATGGATTATCACTTAATAACGTGACTATTGTGCCTAAGCTGCCGGAAGAAGTATCGCAGGCATTTTTAAACGGCGAGGCGGATGCCTGCGTAACATGGGAACCACAGCTAACAGAGGCCCTCAAAAGGCCAGTGGCGCATATTTTAACGAGCAGCAAAGAACACACGGGCATAATCATTGATACCCTGAATGTGCGAAGGGATTTGGCAGAGAACAATCCGGGATTAGTGAAGAGATTAATGCGCAGCTGGTTCAAGGCCCTTAAGTTTTACAAGGGACATCCGAATGAGGCAAGTGAGATTATCGCCAAACACTACAAAATTACTCCCGAGCAATATAGAAAGCAAGTCGAAGGACTTTTGTGGAATGACTACGAAAAACAGCAAGGGCCTTCAGGATACAAAAAATGGGTCGAGACCTTTGATGTTATTGCCGAGGTTAAATTAGCGAACGGCAGAATTCCCCGAAAACCCGACGCGTCAAAATTCTTAAACCATACGCTCCTGGAGAAACTCTATGAAGATAGCAAATAAAATAAGCCTCTCCTTTCTTGCCGTTGCTTTAATTCTTATGAGCGCTGCCGGAACGACTGTCTATATAATTGTGAAAGGCAATTTGCAGGAGTCTATATATAACAATTTAGCTACGGCG
>CAIYOL010000245.1 GCA_903927855.1 uncultured Planctomycetota bacterium | reverse complement strand
CTGCGGCGCGTGCCGAACACGCCAAACCCGCCTGGCCGACGTCGACCTCGACGCCGGGCTGCTCAGTGTGACCGGCAAGGGATCGCGCACCAGCGTCGTGCCGATCGGAGCGGCCACGGTTCAGGCGATCGACCGCTACCAACGACTCCGAGCGAAACGCTCCGATGCTGACGCCCCTCGTATTTACTCCGCTGGTATGTCGGCGGACTGGTGGTGATCTGCCCCTTTTTTTAGTACCAGTTGTTGTGAGAGGGTTTCCGATACATCCTCTCTGCATTGGGGCTGACGGAGCGTAGCGGAGTCAGGCCCAATGCACGTCGCCGCAAATGCCGCCGGTGTCATATACCCAAGGCTACTATGCGGCCTATGGTGATTATAATCCATCCGCCACCGTTCGACAACATATCTCAGTTCCTCAATGCTCAAAAATATCTCGCGATCTAAAAGCTCATCCCTTAAATGGGCATTGAATGACTCGATATAGCCGTTTTCCCATGGACTGCCCGGCTCAATAAACAACGTCTTTACACCCATATCTCTGAGCCACTTCTTAACCTCTTTAGCCGTGAATTCAGGACCATTATCACTGCGTATATAAGCCGGTTCTCCTCTGGCCAGAAACAAGTACCGCAATACATCAATAACATCTTTTGCTGTTATCCTCGTGCCAATATCAATGGTGAGTGATTCTCTGGTGAATTCGTCAAGGACATTTAATAGCTTTGCCCTGCGGCCAGTCTCAAGCCTTTCGCTCATAAAGTCGTATGTCCACACGTGGTTAATGTATTCAGCTCGCCTGATATTGCAGGCATTCTCACCGCAGCCGCAATATCGTTTTTTACGTCTTTTAGGCCTATAGCCCTTCAAATCATAATCGTGCCAAATACGATACACACGCTTGAAATTAACTACCCAGCCATCGTCTCGAAGCTCTACGGTAATCCTGCGGTAACCATACCTCGGACGTTTTTTAATCTGCTTGTTTATCGCTTCAAGCATCAAGGCGTCTTTGACAGGCAGCGTAAGTTCGTATCTCTGAGTGCTTCTTGACTGACATAATGTCCTGCACGCTTTTCGTTGAGATACTCCCAGCTCAAGGCAGACATCCTCAACCTTCTCCCGCCTTTGAGCCGGGTTGGTCAGTTTCCCTGGGCCACCTCCTTGAGTATCGCCATATCAATCGCCTGGTCAGCAACCACCTTACGTAGACGGACGTTTTCCTTCTGAAGCTCCCGCAATTGCTTGATCATGTCAGGGCTCATACCGCCGTATTTGTTTCGCCAGCGATAATATGTTTGCTGACTAACGCCTATTTCCCGGCAGACATCGGGAACGTTTTTACCCCGGCCAATCAGTACATCTGCCTGCCGTAACTTGCCCACAATCTCTGTTCCGCTAAATTTCTTCTTCATGAGAACAACCTCCAAAAACAATAAACTTTATTTTTTTCGGTTATCCTCTCACTAAGACTGGATCAAATTTCGGGGAGCAGACCAATACCTGATGAGTTCAAACCGAAAGACGAAGGCCTGCCAGATGTTTCTGGCATACTGAACATTTACTTTGGTGAGAAGCAGCACAAATTTACCTTATACTTTCTTCCAAACAGAGAGCGGAAAATTGAATGGCTGATTAACAACACTGGCCTGAAAGATTACAAGGATATGCTGG
>CAIYOL010000244.1 GCA_903927855.1 uncultured Planctomycetota bacterium | reverse complement strand
ATTTGATACAAATACTAAAATGGAAATTGACATAAGCGGAAAGCCCATAGGTGATCTGCTAAAACACACAAACCCCGATGACTCTTGTCCGCAATTTAAGCCTTGGTTGAATAGGAAAAGATTGCCAGATTAAATTAAATGATTGATTTAGGGATCAACGCTTTAGGTTGTATAGGCTTTTTTCATAATCGTCGAGATGCGACCCGAACTTCTCAATCACCTTGCGCCAGTAAGTTTTTTTGAACTCGCCTTTTCCGACCAGGTTATTTTTTAGCATGGCTTATGCGAGCCTCCAGCGCACGGTGAAGAGTTCGGTGCATACAGTTTTCTGCTCCAGCCGTCTGCTTATCTCGTCCAAAAGAGCGTCCTTCTGTTTGTCGATTTCACGGCAGGTGGCATCGTAGGCTTTCCAGGCCTCGTCCCGCTTGGTTTCCATTCCGCGCAGTTTGTTTTGCAGTTCAAGTTTCTCGGGCAGATTTGGGGCCAAGCGAGCGGCTTTCTTGGTATCCTTTATTTCCTGATCAATTTCATCAAGTTCCGCCTTGGTTGCGGCACGCCGGTCGTCCGCCCAGTGGTCAAGTTTATCCATCTCGACCTCAAACCACTGGCCGTTCCTGTTGGCCATGCTGTCAAGAAGTTCCCGCTGTTGTCGGCTTATTGCTCCTTGGAGCGCTGTTTGCAATGCGTCAGGCACGGGAACACTATCCACCGTGGTTCCTGGTAGGTCAAATAACCTTCGACATTGGGACTCATCAAGCTGTTCGTTATCGTCAGTCAAGCCGGCCAATAGCAGGTTCTCTTCGGTTTCAAAGGCTTGGACGCTCAATTTAGCGCAAACCAGCCAGCCGCTCTTGCCTACCAGCGGAGAAATGGCGGCTATTTTTTTCCCGCTTCGTGAGTAGAAAAATATTATTTCCTTCGGAGGGAGCGACAATTCCATCGCCTGACCAAGCAAACGCTGCGCAAGGGGGTGCCCTACGCGGTAGGTATTACCATGTTCTAGCGCGGCGTCTTCTTCGTCCGTCGTGAGAGGGGCAAAATCCCAGTAGACGCCGCGGTATATGGCTTTTTTTACATTTTTGCCCATCCGGTAAGGTCCTGGGTGAATGGTTTCGCCCGGGAAAGGATTTTGCGTCAAGAAAAAGCTGTGGTAGGGGACTTCAAAGAACGTTGCATGGGAATCCAGCAAATGTCTGGTAATTAGCCAAAGCTTTTCGTTAAAGCTGTCCAGCAGACGAGTGCTCTGGATGCGAACTTTCTCAACCACTTCCTGGTCGAAATTGTCCAGCAGTTTTTCCCGGGCGTCCTGCTGGCCTTCGGCAATCTGGACATCCAGGTCTTTTTGCAGTTGATCAAACTCAAACTGGATCTGTTCGGGCGTGCGGCATCTCTGGTAGATTGACATGATGCGTTTTTCAAAGTCAACCCCGGATTCTACTGCGCCGAGCACTTCGTCGCTGGCTCCGAACACGCCGCTGAAGAGCCTGAATTTCTGGTCCAGCAGTTCATACACCCGCTGGTCTGCGGCGTTTTTCTTGTTCAAGAAATTAACCACCACCACATCAAACTTCTGGCCGTAACGGTGGCAGCGGCCAATGCGCTGTTCAATGCGCTGGGGGTTCCATGGTAGATCGTAGTTGACAACCAGGTTGCAGAACTGAAGGTTTATTCCCTCGGCTGCGGCCTCGGTTGCGATCATAATCGCGGCCTCGTCGCGGAAGTATTCAACCAGGGCGGCTCTTAAGTCCGCGCTGGGCGAACCGGAGATGCGGTCAGTGCCGGCGTTCTTCTCCAGCCAGCGCCGGTAAATTTCCTTGGATTTGGGGTCGGCGTTGGTGCCGTTAAAAACCATAACCTTGCCCGCGAACTCGGTTTGCTCCAGGATGCGGAATAGATATTCCTGTGTACGCCGGGATTCGGTAAAAATGATGGCTTTCTGCTGGAGGGTTGCCGCTCCCTGGTCGGCTTGGGCCTTGGTAGCCGCCAAAAATCCCTTTCTCAAGGCGGCAAGCAGGACCTCTCCCTTTGAGTTCTTGACGATTGACCGGGCAAGGTTGTGAAATTCACGGAGTTTGGCCATTTCCTGGCGCATCTCTGCGATTTGTTCCGGGCTGAAGCTCGCTGATTTTTCTTCCTGGTCTTTGTTTTCATCCTCTTCCCACTCGTCCGCAAGCTCCCATACATCCTCTAAATTTTCACCAATTTCTTCGGGCATTGCATTGACTGCTTCAGCATTGGTTGCGGCTGATTCCAGTTTTTGAGCCAAGTTATTCAAGGTGTCGGAAATGGCATAGGTTGAAGAAGCCAGCAGCTTGCGGAGTATGAGGGTCATTAGCGAGCGCTGACTGGCGGGCAAGGCATAAAGAGTCGGCTGTTGAAGGTATTCGGAAACCAGGTCATAAAGCCGTTGTTCCTCGGCCGAGGGCACGAATTCTTGAACCAGGGCGTGACGGTTGGTGTATTTGATGTACTCAAGGACATGTTTGCGCAGGGTGCGCTTGCAAATGTAGCGGAGCCGTTCCTTCAGTTCGTTGAAGTCCGCGCCATCGCCGAGCCTGGTGAACCGGGCGCGGTAGGTCTTAAAATCGCCAAAGGCAAAATCGTCAATAATGCTTACCAACCCATAAAGCTCGAGGAGTGAGTTCTGGAGAGGGGTGGCGGTCAGCAACAATTTGGGGAACGGAGCAACTGCGATTTTTATGGCGTTGGCGATTTTGCTTGAAGCCTTGTAAACATTGCGTAGGCGGTGCGCTTCGTCAATGACCACTAGGTCCCAGGCGGTTTGGCGAAGATAGGCTTCCATTTTACGCACGAAATGATAAGAGCAAATGACAACGGCATTCTGCTGAAAAGGGTTAAGGTTGCCGGAACGGATGAAATCATTGAAGGTGCGATTTTCCAGAATCACTGAGGACAGAAAAAACTTGTCCGCCAATTCCTGGCTCCATTGCTTCCGCAAGTTAGCCGGTGCAATAACCAGGATGCGCTTCTTGCGTTCGGCCCATTTTTGGGCGATGAGCAGACCGGCTTCTATGGTCTTGCCGAGGCCAACCTCATCAGCCAGGATTGCGCCCTTGGAAAGGGGATTCCGGAAGGCGAATAAAGCGGCTTCGATCTGGTGCGGGTTGAGGTCAACTTGGGCGTCGGAAAGTACGGAGGTGAGCTTCTCGACGCTATCCGAAGCAAACCGCAAGGTGAGCTCGTGCGCGAGATATTTAGCGTGGTAGTCGGTGATCATTTCTTTTATTTAAGATTCTATCCCTTCCTCCGCACCGGGTCAATTTGTAGCATACACTCGACCTGTGACAGATCCGGTCATTAGCCTAGAGACTTTCACCGATTTTTCCGGCCCTGCTGTTTGGCCTATCCAAACAAAAGTGCAATTTTTGCATAGCTTTGCAAGCCATTGAATTATAAGAGGAAAAATTATTTTTACATTTTTTGTTTGGCGTAGGTTGACAAATCTGTTCCAAGGGTGAAGGGGTGAAAGGTTGAAAGTTGACAGGAAAATCAATCAGTTAGGACCGATTTTGGGCTGAAAAAGCGATGTAACGATTTTCCTATATATAGGGGGACCTTGCGTTTTAAACGCAAGGGTCCGTTCAAAAGTTTTAGAGTTTTAAAGTTTTAAAGTTAGTGTGGCCCGAAGGGCAGGTGATGGTAGGATTGGGCAT
>CAIYOL010000243.1 GCA_903927855.1 uncultured Planctomycetota bacterium | reverse complement strand
GATTGAATCAATACCCATCTCGTCGCCTGATAAGAGGATATTTTGCATTTCTTCGAGAAGTGCTTTCTTTTTGGCTTCGAGCTGGCCGATTTCCTCTTTTGCCAGGTTCTTGAAATCTTCGTCTGCGGTGCCGTCTCTTAATATGTGTTCGGCTTCTTTCAGGCCGGCTTCCGTTTTTTTGTATTCGCGATATTTAGCGACAGTTGTTTTCAGTTTCCCCTGTTCTTTGGCAAGCGCAATCAGCTTTACTGAATCGCTTGTGATTGCCGGGTCGGCAAGCTGCTTTTCAATTTCATTGTAGCGGAGCTCGATTTCGTCGAGTTTTGCTAAAAGAGTGCTTTTTTCTTCAGCCATAGAACGGCCCTGCGAAGGTAAAAATAACGGATAGAAGAAGAAAACTAAACGCTAAATGCCATTATAACGGGAAAGTCAGCTATTATTTGTCTTTTTTCTTGAAGTAATCTTTGCCGTATTTCTTTTGGAACCGCTCTATCCGTCCCGCGGTATCAACGAATTTCTGCTTGCCTGTGTAGAATGGATGGCACATCGAACAGATTTCAGCGTGTATTTCTTCTGCTGTGCTGAAGGTCTCGAATGTATTCCCGCAGCCGCAATGAACCACTACCCTTTGATATTTTGGATGTATTTCTTTTTTCATAACTAAATTGCTCCCAAGACCTAAAACACGCAATTTTAACAGTATTGGCTGGTTTTGCAATAGAATTTTTTGCAATTAACCGCCTTTGAGCGCTTTGCCGGCGTAAGCTTATATTTATTATTGGATGGATAAAAGGTGCGGAAACCGGTTTTTCGTCGAAATTAGGATGGTTTCCTATCCGAAAATACCGCAATTTTTTGGAAAGCGTCGTGAAGCCCTGCCTGTTTTTACTCGATAATATATAGGATTTATAGAGAGATTAGAGTTTATAGGTCGTAAGATGGAGATGGCATAATGCGGATTAGATATGTTGTTTCAACGATGCTGTTTTGGGGAAGGGAAGATCACCTCTCTTTCGAGCAGGAATGTCAATTCTTAAGATCTATGGGCTTCGGTGTGGAACTGTGGCCTCATATGAAAGATGAAGGTGACTGCCGTTTCGAGAGACGTAATTGGTCCCGGCTCGCCGCTGCTACAGAGGGTATGCTGGTGTCGATGCGTTCCCGCAACGATATGCCTAAATTGGAAAAGTGGGATGAGCAAATCGGATGCGCCAAGCTGCTCGGAGCAAATATCGTGGCCGATTTGAAAAGTTTGGGTATTCCGAATGACCCGGGTCCTGACGACTATGCCTTTGCCGAAGAGGTGGTCAATCTGGCCGAGCTTAATAAGGTGAAATTGTGCCTCGAAACCGGCCGATTATCGACGCTTAAGCAGGTTGGTGAAAAATTTGAATCTATTTGGTATTGCCTCGATACAGGCTTCACTAATCTGGATCCTGAATTTACTTTCAAGCAGTATGTGGATGAGCTGGGTGAGAGGGTGGCCCATTTGCATCTGAGTGACAATTACGGCCATGCGGACGACCATGAGCCGCCCGGCGTGCGAGGCGGTATAGCCCGTAAAAATTGGGAGTATCTGTTGGATGTATTAGGCAAGTACGACAATGATGTAATCGGTTCGTTTGAGATGTGCCCGCCTATGCCGCCCGTGATGCTGCGGCAGGCCAGCAACTTTTTGTTTGGTGTATTGAAATGGCCTAATCGGCCTCAAAAACAGCCCGGTTACGCAGACGTTATCTATAATCCCACATAGCGGAATTGGTAACTGGTTAAATAGTAAATAATTGCCAATCACCAGTTACCAATTACCGGTTAACATAATTTCTAAAAGCCGTATCCCGCCTGTTTTAGCTGTTCTTGTGTCGGCAGGGAGGTATACGTTTCGCCTCTTGGGCCGATATAAACAGCGCCTTGTCTCCTCAGTGTTACAGGAGTAATAGAACCGTTGCTGTTGTTGACGTTGATAGTAACGGTGCCCGTGTCCTGTTGCATTTGCGTGCCTTGCTGTTGCATTTGCGTGCCCTGTTGTTGCAGTTGCGCATTTTGCTGGCGGAGACTATCTATTTCGGCTTGTGTTTTTTTCTTGTCCTGCTCATTGCCTACCCCGTAGCCAATGGCGCCGCCCATTGTTCCGCCAAGCAGCGTTGATGTCGTATTATGGCCTATTGCCTGACCAACACCGGCGCCGGCGCCTGCCCCAATAAGAGCGCCGGTTTGTGCGTCGTTCTCACAGCCGCAAACAAACGCCAGCCCCAGACCCGCAACGACTACCGTTAAGATTGTTACAAAACTTCTTACCATTTTGCACCTCCATAGAATCTAAAAATTATACGTTTCTAATCTGCTTGTTATTTTATAACCGACCAGACGAAATAGTCAACTGCAATCCTTTGGTCTTGCAAATATACGTCCGGTTTGTTACGTTGGTTTAACTAAGCCAAAAAACTTGTTAAGGAGCCTGTAAAATGCGTCCTAAATTGGTAATAGTGGGTGCTGCCGGCAAGGTGGGCAGACGCATCATTTCATTAAGTATAGACGCTGGATGGTTTGATATTATTGCAGCAGTTGAAACAAAAGGCCACCCTGATATCGGTAAGGATGCCGGCCTTGTGGCCTCCGCAGGGCCGATAAATGTTAAGCTGGATAGCGATTACCCCGCCGGTGCCGACGTGGCAATCGACTTCTCGCAGCCTGCAGCGGCGGATAAAACTATCGATTATTGTCTCAAAGAAGGCACAGCATTGGTTTTAGGTACTACTGGCTTAACCGAGAAACAGCACGAAAAGATAAAGGCTGCTTCGGCGAAAATCCCCGTTATATACGGAACTAATATGAGTGTGGGGATGAACGTTTTGTTCTCACTGGCAGGTTCGCTCGCATCGATGCTCGGTGACGAGTACGACACAGAGATAATCGAGCAGCACCATCGTTTCAAAAAAGATGCTCCGAGCGGCTCGGCCATG
>CAIYOL010000242.1 GCA_903927855.1 uncultured Planctomycetota bacterium | reverse complement strand
GACCCGAACTTCAGCTTGCCGGTGTTAATATTAATGAGCTGCTCAGTGATATGGTTGATTTTTATTCACCCCAGGCTTACAGCCACTCAATAACGATTCGGCAGGGTTTGTCGAGTGAGCCGCTGGTTTGCAAAGTTGATGCGAGTATGCTAAAACAGGTTGTGTTAAATTTGTTTATCAATGCCCAGCAGGCAATGAGCAGCGGCGGCGAGCTGATGATAAGAACAGGCAGACAGAAAGACAATGCCGTGATTCAAATTAGCGATACCGGCAATGGGATAGCTCCGGACAAACTGCCTGACCTTTTTAAGCCTTATTGCTCTTTTCGGCCGAGCGGTACCGGTCTGGGACTGGCCACCGCAAAGAGGATAATCGGGGCGCATAATGGCACAATAACCGTTGACAGTGAACCCGGAAAAGGGACGCTATTTACGATAAGACTGCCTCTTCAGGCCGATTAAGTGTATATGAGCAGGGACATTATAGTTCTGGTTGTCGATGATGAGCATGACCACGCCGACGGCATCGCCGAGGCGCTCCAGAAGTGCTGCGCAAAGGCGATTGCGGTTTACGATGGTTCTGATGCGCTGGAGATTCTTCGCAGCGAAACGGTTAATGTTGTTGTCACCGACCTCAAGCTCGGAGGTGACATCGACGGCATGGAAATACTCAGAGAAGCCAAAAAATATAATGCTGATACTGAAGTTATTCTGATAACGGCATACGCCACTATTGACACCTGCAAAGAAGCAATACGATGGGGGGCATATGATTATCTTGTCAAACCAATTGACATTAATCAGCTTCGCACACTCGTAGAGCAGGCAGGCAGAAAGGTCTCCGCAGCGACCCACCGTCGAACCGATGTTGCCAGAGCGAGAGTGGGATATTTTGGGTTTGAGGGTGTGCGGGGCGAAAATGCGGCAATGGAAGGTGTATTTGAGGTGCTTCGACGTGTTGCCCCGACAGATATATCTGTTTTGATTGAGGGTCAGTCCGGAACAGGCAAGGAGTTGTTGGCAAGGGCAATTCATTATAATTCTAAGCGTGCCGACAAGCCTTTTAGACCGGTTAATTGTGCGGGCCTGACGGAAACACTGCTTGAGAGTGAGTTATTCGGTCACGTCAAGGGTGCATTTACCGGCGCGGCAACAGACAGGAAGGGCCTGTTCGAGGTAGCCGACAAGGGAACACTGTTTCTGGATGAAATCGGCGATATGCCGCTGAATATGCAGGCCAAACTGCTAAGGGTTATCGAGGATGGCGTTGTTATTCCGGTGGGTTCCGTAAAGCCGATTGTTGTGGATGTGCGGATAATCAGTGCTACAAATCATGATTTGACTTCGCTTATAGAACAGAAGAAGTTCAGGCAGGATTTATATTTCAGAATTAAGGGGGTTAGCGTTACTCTGCCGAAGCTATCCGACAGGCCCGAAGACATACCCGACCTTATCCACTATTTTATCAAAGAAGCCGTCACCGAGACCGGCTCAAAGGTTACCAGCATCACACAAGCGGCTGTGAATATTCTTATGGGTTTCAGTTGGCCTGGGAACATTCGCCAGCTTCGAAACTGTATCAGAACGATGGTTGTAATGAGCGATCGCGAAAAGCTTGATGTCGCGGATATTCCCCCCGAAATATATCAGGTACGGCAGTTAACAGCCGGCCGACCAAAACAGGACCGCACACTCAGTGAGCTTGAGAAACAGGCCATTATTGACACATTGGCCAGGACCGGCAACAACCGCGAAAAAACAGCCCAAATCCTTGGTATTGGCGAAAGAACACTTTACCGAAAAATCAAGGAATACAATCTGTAGATTTTTCTGTTTACT
>CAIYOL010000241.1 GCA_903927855.1 uncultured Planctomycetota bacterium | reverse complement strand
ATTATATTCGCACTACGCACACCCCAGGACGGCGATATTGATGGGACACGCAAGAGGTGTTATACTGCAAAGCTGTGCCGCGGCCGGTATCGAAGTCAAAAGTTTCAGCGCGACGCGCATAAAAAAATCGCTTACTGGTAATGGCCATGCGTCGAAGGAACAGATGCAGCGTACGATTCAAACGCTCTTACACCT
This sequence comes from uncultured Planctomycetota bacterium, assembly GCA_903927855.1. Classification (GTDB taxonomy): domain Bacteria; phylum Planctomycetota; class Phycisphaerae; order Sedimentisphaerales; family Anaerobacaceae; genus CAIYOL01. The sequence continues at coordinate 3,638 of CAIYOL010000241.1, read as the reverse complement.
GTCGCGACTGCCTGAGCCGCCCGACGTCGCCGATGCCATTGCCGCTGCCCTGTGTTGTGCGAATACCAGGCAGTTAATAGGAAATTTCAGATGAGCAAAGTAAAAAGAGCGGTTAAATGTTTTGAAGACGGCTACAACTGTTCACAGGCCATATTTTCCACATACAGCCAGGATTTGGGCGTTTCATCTGAACAGGCAATTAAAATCGCCTCCGGCTTCGGCGGTGGAATGCGCATCGACGGCACCTGCGGAGCCGTTACGGGTGCATTTATGGTCCTCGGCTTGAAATTCGCAAAGGGAAAAGATAAGCCCTACGATAAAATTATTAAGTTCGCCGAAACTTTTCGCCGCAAGAATAAATCAACAAACTGTCAGGCCCTGATTGGCTGTGACATACGCACCAAACAAGGAATGGATAAAGCCGCCAATGAGGGTCTTTTCAGAAGTATTTGTTCACCGCTGGTCAAAGATTCTGCGGAAATCCTGGAAGAAATGCTTGCCGATTGATGGTGAGCGAAGTCGAACCAATGATAGCTCGAATTGAAGGAAAACTCGTTAAACTCGATACCGAAAGCGCGCTGGTGCAGGTAGGGGCGGTCGCTTACGAAGTAATGCTGCCCAGCTACTGCATAAACGCCCTGTCCGGCAGCATCGGTTCAGACGTTACGTTTTGCACGATGGAATACTACGAAGGCTCGCTGGGCGGCGGAAATCTCATACCGAGAATCGTCGGCTTCCTCAGCGACACCGAGCGGGATTTTTTCACGAAGTTCACCAGCGTAAAGGGAATCGGTGTCCGCAAAGGACTGCGCTCCCTTAGTATGCCCATCGCCAATATCGCTTCTGCCATCGAGGCAGGCGACGAGAATTTGTTGATAGCGATGGACGGCATCGGTAAAAGAACGGCCCAGCAGATTATCGCTGAGCTCAAAGGCAAATTGGGTAGCTTCACCGTAGGTATTGAGCAGGCGGCGGCAAGGTCGGCGTTTAAACCATTCCAGGCAGAAGCCCTGGAAATTCTTATCGCCTGGGGTGAAAGAAGAAATGATTGCATAGAGCTTATTGACCTGGCCTGCAAAAAGCACCCAGACATAAAATCCGCTGAAGAGCTTGTTCCTTTAGTGTATAGATTAAAACAAGGTATAGAAGTCTGAAATGGCAATAAATAGAGTCATAAGTGCTCAATCGTTAAATGATGCGGAAGAGAAGTTTAACGTCTCTCTTCGTCCGAAGTTTCTGGATGAATGCATCGGCCAAAGCAATGTCAAAGAAAAGCTCGCTATTGCCATGGCCGCGGCCAAGCAAAGGGGCGAGCCTCTGGAGCATATCCTTTTTTACGGTCCGCCCGGCTTAGGCAAGACAACGCTCGCCAACGTCGTCGCAAACGAAATGGGCGCCAGAATCCGCTGCTCCTCGGGGCCTGCTTTGACAAAGCAGGGCGACGTAATGGGCCTTCTAAGCAATATAAATACAGGCGATGTCCTCTTCATTGATGAGATTCACCGCCTCAGCACGCCCGTCGAGGAATTTATTTATCCCGCGATGGAGGAGTTCAGGGTCGACTTCACCGTCGATAGCGGCCTGCACGCCAAGACCATCAATTTCCCGCTCAAACGTTTTACCCTCATTGGCGCAACGACCCGCGCCGGCCTGCTCAGTGCTCCTCTTCGCGGCCGGTTCGGAATGTTGTATCATTTGGAATTTTATAGTGCGGAAGAATTGACCGCCATTCTGGAGCGTTCCGCAAAATTGTTGAACCTGCACTGCGAAGATGAAACGCTCAAGTTGATTGCCGCCCGTTCCCGCGGAGCGCCTCGGACAGCCAATCGCCTGCTCAAGCGCGTCCGCGATTACGCTCAGGTAAAAGGGCAAGGTGCACTTACCGCCAAAATCGTCGAAAGCGCTCTGAAGATGGAGCAGATTGACCCGCTCGGCCTTGATGAATTGGATAGGGCCTTTATGCGTGCGCTGGCTAACACCTACGACGGCGGCCCGGCCGGCATCGACGCACTCGCCGCCACCCTCGGCGAGGAAAGAGACACCCTCGAAGATGTGGTTGAGCCGTATCTTCTGCAAATCGGTTTCCTCCGCCGGACAAAACGCGGCCGCGAAATCACCGCAAAGGCCTGCAAACATCTCGGCTTGAAATACCACGAGAAAAAAGATATTCCTGACCTTCCCGACCTCTTCGAAAAACAACAGCCGTCTGCCGATTAGCCGAGTGAAAACTATCATGAAAACTTTGAAACATATATAACAAAAAGGGATAGAAATAGGTAAGCGTGAGATTTTTTCAACAATTCAAATGTTATCTCTGTTCTAAATGAAGGAACGAAAAATGATAACGTTTCAATGTGACCATTGTGGTCAAAGCATTAATGTCCCAGTAGAGCATGCTGGCAAAAAAGATAGATGCCCCAAGTGTAAGAATGTTATTACTGTACCCTCTACAAAGGATACTTCGCAAAATATCAATCAGGAACAAACCCAAGTTGTCAATACTGCAGGTCAATCACCTCTTAAAAAACAAAATAACCCTAATAACAATAATACTTCAGGAGAAGTGGGTTATTGTGAGGTCCCCGACAAATTGAGAGAGTTTTTTGAGTATCAGCAATTTGATGGTATTATGCAACAATATAATTTTTGGAGCATTTTGGTAGCTATTATTCTTGGGATAATCATAAGTGGGGTGTTGTTAGGACCGGCGAATCTGCAACAAAAGATAATTGAATGTTACTGGTTAATATTTATAGGGGTTGTAATTAGCGGTGGTTCGATCTCAAGAAAGAAAGTACCGAATGCTATTTCTACTGGTATTTGGGGGTGCTACTCTATATTAACAGCTGTGGGATTAATGCAGGTGTCTAAGGCTCGTGGAATAGAAGAATTTTCCAGTAGAATTATATTAGGAGCAACAATTTTTGTAATAATCGGTCTTATCTTAATTTGGATAGCAATTAGTTACATGCGAAAACGAAGTGTAGAGATATTGTTAGCACAGGGTATTTGCTTTGCGCTTCTCTCAATTATTCATATTGTTGCCTCTTTGATTAACATTATACAAATAGCCTCGAACCCATCACTTTTTAATGCTATGGGTGAAGGTCTGTTTCGAAATATAGTCATTGGTCTATGGCTTGCATTGTCATCCTCAATCAGTTTATTTTACTACAGAAAGTTTAAAGGCAAGTCAATCAAGCAACCTACTAGAGACACTGTCGACTTTGTAAACAGGATAATACAAGAAGTGAAAGCATCGCGAAGCGAAAATACTCCGGGCATTATCGAAATAGCTGGCGGTGGACCTGTGTGGATAGGTAAACTGTGGGCTGATTATTTGATGTTTGTTATTGCTAATGATGACGAGGAGGTATACTTTGTTAGTAAATCCGGTTTTAAACTGGTTAAACGGTGGTTCAATACTACTTCAGGGTCAGTCCGTGTACGATTCAAAGTTGATGGACAAGAATATAATGGTGAAGTGTCTGAAGAATCATATCATCGATATCAAAAGTGGAAATCAAATTTGTAATAGTTACTACGGCTCGTTAAAAATTTCCTCACTTTGCAGCATTTTCCTCGAACCGTGAGCCGCGTCCTGAGTCAATCAAAAACGTGAGGCATCTTTTTTTTGT
>CAIYOL010000240.1 GCA_903927855.1 uncultured Planctomycetota bacterium | reverse complement strand
TTTGTGTTTTTTTCACTTTTTTTACAATTTTTCAGTTTTTATATTTGCACTTTTACGTTTATTTTCATAAATTGCTCGTTTTGCACTAAATAAAGTTGACAGAAGTTATGAATTCCTGCGCTGATGGTTTAGATTTATTGAGGCAGGACAGCAGGTTAGAGTGCATCTTTTGTTTTTTTGACTCACCGTTCCGTCAAGGCTGGGCCTTGCCGAGACTGGAATATCGAACGGTGAAATCAGTATTGCTGCTGTAGCTCAGCTGGTAGAGCGCTTCCTTGGTAAGGACGAGGTCATGGGTCCAAATCCCATCAGCAGCTAAATGAAAGCAAGCCCTGTTGAGAAGGCTTATTTTGCAGTCAAGGCATTTTGTCCTGTTGCAGGACAGAGTTGGTTTGACTTGGCGTTTATATAAGGATTGAGATTTGTTTTAGAGGATGAGAATAGGGACATAAACAGTAACCCTGCACATTGGAGGTTTATATGGCTAAAGTAGTATTTGAGCGGACAAAACCGCATGTAAACGTTGGAACAATCGGACATGTGGACCATGGCAAGACGACATTGACCGCAGCGATGACAAAGGTGATGGAGTTCAAAGGGCTATGCAAGTTTAAATCATACGATGACATCGCCAAGGCGTCTGAATCTCAAGGCCGACGTGACGATACAAAGATTCTAACCATCTCCACAGCGCACGTTGAATACGTGACGGAGAATCGGCATTATGCACATATCGATTGCCCCGGCCATGCCGACTATGTCAAAAACATGATAACCGGAGCAGCGCAGATGGATGGCGCGATTCTTGTCGTCAGTGCAGCCGATGGCCCTATGCCCCAGACCCGCGAACACATTCTACTTGCCCGTCAGGTCAATGTACCGAAGATAGTGGTCTTCCTGAACAAGGTCGACCTTGTTGACGATCCTGAATTACTGGATTTGGTTGAATTGGAGACAAGGGAGTTACTGAGCAAATACGAGTTTCCCGGAGACGAAACGCCGATAATCCGGGGTTGTGCGATTAAGGCGATGAGGGCGGAGAGCATTGACGACCCTGAGTGCAAACCGATTGTTGAGCTACTCGATGCTATGGATAAGTATATCCCGATACCTGTGCGAGAGGTCGATAAGCCGTTTTTAATGCCGATAGAGGATGTTTTCAGTATAAAAGGTCGAGGAACGGTGGGAACGGGCCGTGTTGACCGTGGCAAAGTTCATGTCGGCGATGAGGTGGCAATCATCGGATTGTCCAAAGATATACGAAAAACGATAGTTACCGGCGTGGAGATGTTTAATAAAACGCTCAACGAAGGTCAAGCAGGTGATAACATCGGCATACTTTTGCGTGGCGTAGAAAAGAAGGACTTGCAGCGCGGCCAAGTTGTCGCGGCACCAGGCTCGATTACGCCTCATACACATTTTGATGCCGAGGTGTATGTACTAACCAAAGAGGAAGGCGGACGTCATTCACCGTTCTTTGCAGGCTACAAGCCGCAGTTTTATTTCAGAACAACCGACGTTACCGGTGCCGTCAAGGCGATAAAGAGCCGAGAAGGCAAGACCGCAGAGATGTGCATGCCTGGCGATAACATAACGATGGAAGTGGAGATTATTTCGCCAATCGCTATGGAAGAAGGTCTTCGCTTCGCTATCCGAGAAGGAGGCCGGACGGTCGGCGCAGGAGTGGTGACCAAGATCATTGAATAAACGTGTCTCTGAACAAGTGTTGAACTCCATAAGCGTCAAGAGCAAAGGTGCCCGCGTTTGCCAAGCGAGCACCTGTATGTTTAAGGGAGTTTTTTTTCGAATGAGTGAACCTGCGTAGCGGGGATAGGTTTTATGGCTAAGAAGAGCAAAAGAGAAAATATCTGGCTTGAGTGCAAACAGTGCGGCCATAGAAACTACCGCACAAGTATCAGTACGGCAGAGGGTGTACCGAAAATAGAACTAAAGAAGTTTTGCAGCAATGAACGTGCGCATACCGTTCATAAGATACGGCGTAAGTAATATAGAACCGACCTGTGGTGACAATAGGAGAAAAAGATAGGCCAGTAGCTCAATTGGCAGAGCGTCGGTCTCCAAAACCGAAGGTTGGGGGTTCGACTCCTCCCTGGCCTGTTTGGCAGAACCGATTGTCGGTAAAAAAATGAAGTTCGGAAGTCAAAAGGGATTGGGCAGATATGATATTTGATATTTATAAACCCGGCCAGGCTAAATACACAAGGCTGGGCAGCGCTTTTGGCTTTGGGATAGTTGTGGTGCTGGGATGCCTGCTGCTTTACCAGAAATTAGAGGGCGCTGATATGGGATTATGGGTGTCAACAATGGTTCCAGTCGGCATATGTGCCGGGTTTACAGTTTTGTTTTTTTGGTTGTCGAGTAAACCTTCGGTTGCGGATTTTCTGATTTCCGCTGAAGGCGAAATGAAAAAGGTCAACTGGTCAAGCAGGAAGGAAATAGCGGTTTCGACGCTTATCGTTATTGTGCTTGTGGTTGTTATGGCGTTCCTTCTTGGATTTGCAGATTTGTGCTTTCAGCTTTTTTTTACCGAGGTTTTCGGCCTTTAAGAGAAGATTAAGACAGTTGGATTTTTAGTGACGGACATTGGTATGCAGTGGTATGTCTTACGAGTTGCGGCAAATAAAGAGATGCAGGTTAAAGAGGCTCTTTCACAGAAAATGCAGAGGGAGGATTTGAAGGGTGTTGTCGGCAGGATAGAGGTTCCGGTTGAGCAGGTTAAGCGTATTCGAGGCGGCAAGCAAACGGTTCATAAGCGAAAACTTTATCCTGGTTATGTTTTTATGGAAATGGAGCCTACGGAGAACGGTCGTGTCCCGGAAGCCGCTTGGTTTATAATTAAGGAAACTTCCGGAGTTGGAGATTTTATCGGCACCGAAGGAATGCCTACGCCGATGCGTGATACAGATGTGGCGAAGATGCTTTTAGAGGCGGAAAAGCCGGAAGAAGCGCCGAGCATCAAGGTCGAGTTTAAAAAAGGTGACATGATTAAAATTCGGGAAGGCGCTTTTGAGAATTTTGAAGGGACGGTCGATTCGATCGATTCCAGCAGAGGGATAGTGAAGGTGATTGTCACGATATTCGGCCGAAGCACGCCGCTGGATATAGAGTATTGGCAGATAGAGAAAGTATAATTGATTAAGGACAAAGAATGGCCAAAGAAGTGGCAGTAAAAATTAAGTTACAGGCGCCGGGTGGACAGGCGACGCCGGCCCCGCCGATAGGACCCGCATTGGGTCAGCACGGCGTCAATATCGGCCAGTTTGTCTCACAGTTCAACGAACGGACAAAAGAGCTTAACGGAACAATTGTGCCGGTTGTAATAACCCTCTATAAGGACAAAAGTTTTAGCTTTGAGGTTAAGAGCCCACCGGCGGCAGTTTTGCTGAAACAAGCGGCGGAAATTGCGAAGGGAAGCGGTGTTCCGAATAAAGAAAAAGTCGGGAAGGTAACCCCTGAGCAGGTACGTAAGATTGCCCAGACCAAGCTAAAGGATTTGAATGCGTACAGTTTAGAGCAGGCCGTAAAAATTATTGAGGGAACCGCCCGGAGTATGGGTATAGAAATAGTATCCAAAAAAGCAACAAGTGAGGTACCAGATACAAAGCATGAGTAAAGGCAAGAGATACAAAAAGGAATTTGAGCAGCGAAGCGACGAGCCGGTAAGCCTGGCCGAAGCGGTCGCGAAAGTAAAATCGTTTAACTTGGTAAAGTTTGACCAGAGTATAGAATGTGTGATGGTGTTGGGCATTGACCCAAAGCAGTCCGACCAGTTGATTCGCGGCTCTCTATCTTTACCTCACGGGGTAGGCAAGCAGAAGAAAGTTATTGCTTTCTGTGAGGACAAGGACATTGAGACGGCGAAGGCAGCCGGCGCCATTGAGGCCGGCTGTGATGAGCTGATAAAAAAGGTTACTGATGGCTGGCAGGATTTCGATGTAGCCGTTGCGTCACCGAAAGTGATGGGCAAGGTGGGCAAGCTTGGTCGAGTTCTTGGGCCGCAAGGAAAGATGCCTTCACCCAAAAACGGCTCAGTAACCGCCGATATAGCAACGGCTGTGGCGGAATTTGCAGCGGGAAAGGTCGAGTTTAAAAGCGATGCCGGCGGAAACGTCCACGTAGTAGTCGGCAAGCAGAGCTTCGAGCCGGAAAAATTGATCGGCAATATCGAGGCGTTGCTTTCACATATAAGGAAGATTAAACCGGCGTCAATAAAAGGCACGTATATCAAAAAGATGTGTATATCTGCGACGATGAGTCCGAGCGTGATGGTCAGCATTTAAGGCAGGATCGCAAGGGCGCTTATGATGGACACATTGAGATTTAAGGTGAAAAGATGAGCAAATACGTAAAAGAATTACTTCAGTCGGAACTGGAAAAGAGAATTGTCAGCGAAAATATCAAAGATTTTCTGGTTATCAGCACCAAAGGTCTCGGCGGCGTTGACGCAAACCTGATACGCGGCCAGCTGAAAGAAAAAGGCATCAGATTATCGATAGTGAAGAATTCGCTGTTCAAAAGGGCGTTGAGTAATCGGCAGATGGAACCTGCGACGGCCCTATTTAGCGGGACCTGCACTATAGTTTATGGCGGGGACAGCATAGTTGACGTTGCGAAGGCAATAGCGGAATACGGCAAGAAGATTCCGGTGATAGAGGTTAAAGGGGCCTTTCTGGATGGCATGGTATTGGATGCCAAGGGGGCGAAAGGTCTGTCAAAGATGCCGACGCGAGCGGAATTGCAGGGCCGAATTGTCGGCTTAATACAGTCGCCCGCGTCAAGACTGGCTGCTGCTTTCGGTGCTGCTGCGGGAGTTATCGCAGGTTGTATAAAGACGATTGCAGAAAAGGCTGAAAAACAGGCGGCGTAAAGTGAGATACAAGATTGCCTATGTGGCTGCCCCCCATCGAGGGTTAAACGAAACGACGTAGTTTCGGCTACC
>CAIYOL010000239.1 GCA_903927855.1 uncultured Planctomycetota bacterium | reverse complement strand
TTAAAAAGTAAGTTTGCTCATCAACCTTGGTTGTGGCGAACAACGGGTCCTCGTCAAAAGTACCCTCCAGCCACCAAAAAGCAGTATGCGTTTGAGTTTCATCTTCCAGCCAGACACCTTCCTCGCCGCCCTGAACATCACTATAGGTGACATTGACATCTGCATAAAGACCATTTAAATTTGGATCTGGATCTGAACCATAGGGGTTCCCCACTGCGATTTGAGAACCGCCGACTACTGCCTGGTTACCCCACAAAATACTGTTGAATATATCAACCCAGGCCCAATATTCTGTACTACTTACGCCGCCGCCGACGCTTTCCGGCCCGAAGACCTCATTGCCAGCAAAAGTGCAGTTGGTAACTTGAATCCACGAGCCGCGATTGTTCGACAGACCCCCGCCGTACACATATGCAGTATTGTCAGTTATAAGACAGTTAGTAAGCTGATGCGGGATGTCCGACCATCCTTCAAAGAATAGCGCTCCGCCGGTACCATAAAATGGAGCATCGGCACTATTGCCGGTCAAAACAGAATTATCGATTGCAACCAGTCCGTTGATGAAAGAAAACCCTCCGCCGAATGATGCTGAATTGTTCCTTACCGAGCAATTTTTAACAGTTGCTGTACAGTTATAATCCCAGACTCCTCCACCACTAAAAGCCGCGTTGCCACTGAAGTTGGAATCCTTAATCGTCAGGAGTGCTTCTTCCAGATATATTCCACCGCCAAAACACGCATCGTTGTTCCTGAAATTACTGTCACAGACATCTACCGTAAAACCTAAAGAAGCCCCATCGGCACTTCCGCCGCGGAAACCGCCGCCCTCGCCGGAATTGGCGATGTTTCCATTTACATCACAGAAATTGAACGCAGACGCACCTACAGACTCGAAACAAATCCCGCCGCCATCAACGCCTGCATTATTATCCTCTATTCTGCAATAGCTAAAAGCAGAAGTGCAGTTTTCTTCATAATATTCACCGCCACCCCAGCCAGTCGGCCTGGAGTGAATCCGTTCGAAGTCGGCATAATCGATGTAGTCTTGCCGGCCGACGGCATTATTATCAATTATTGCGCAAGCGATAATATCAGCTAAACTGCCGGATTCATAGTAATCACCGCCTCCACAAGGTAGAGTCCCATTCGTTGTATCAAATAAATCAGGACGAGTATCTCCATTACCCCAGCTGGGGCACTGATCATATAGACCGCAGGTACCACCAAGACCGCCGGGACCGCCGACTCTGCCATCGCCGCCGCGACCGCCCATACCGCAGTTGCCGTTAGGGGTGCCGCAGTTACCACCCTGACCGCCCGGACCACCAATGCCACCCAAGTGATGACCACCATCATGAACCAAGATATCATTATCTCTGATTGTAGTACTTATAATAGCAACATTGCAATTTAGCCCATAGTATATAGCACCTGCCCGTGAGCGTATTCCGTCAGAGCCAGCATAACCGCCATCGCCGCCCCATCCGCCCTCTCCGCCCTGACCACCATTGCCATCGCCGCCGGTGCTCCCAGAACCTCCATTGCCGCCCTGACCGCCAATACCGCCTGCCCCGCCATCGCCGGCATCAGTTCCAACGCCATTGATAACATTGCAATCGTTAATATCACAACCTATGATTCTGGGCTGGCAAGCAAGATCGAAGTATATCGCCCCGCCAGAAGCATCGCCGCCCCATCCGCCCTGTCCGCCAGTTCCGCCATCTCCACCATCTCCGCCGCCGCCGCCATTACCGCCATTAGAAAAAACATCATTTCCGCCACCGCCGCCGCCGCCCTGTCCGCCATTTCCGCCATTTCCGCCGTCAGCCGCAAAGCCGGCATCACCGCCAATAGCTCTGCATGAGTCAAATCGGCATTTGATAATTTCGGGACTTCCGCTCGCGAAATACATGGCACCGCCATAGGCATTTCCGCCCCATCCGCCACTTCCGCCATCACCACCACGCTGACCATTACCGCCAGGAGAACCCGGCTGTCCCGGGGTTCCGTTATCACCATCACTCGCCGGCGGACGATTACAGCCGGCCCTGCCATGGCCGCCGTATTGTCCCGGAGCAACACAATTCCTGAAAACGCAGTTAGTAATTTTAGGCTCACTTGGCCTTAGCAGCGGACCTCCAGTGTAACAGGCTATCGCTCCGCCTTGAGCAACATCACCGTCACCACCATCATTACTACACCCCTCAGGTGTGTACGGCCGATACATATAATAAGGTTGAGCTGAGCCATTTATGATGGTAAAACCGCTGACAATTGAGCTATGGTCCTCTCCCGTGCGGAAAATAAAGGCCCTGCCCAAACTATTACAGTCAATAACCGTAGACGCAACAGTATTTGGGTCGTTAGGGTTAACACTTCGTACGATAATGGCTTTTCCAGAAAAGTCTATGTCGCGGTTGCCGAGGCCGATATATGTGCCGGGTCTGACTTCAACAATATCCCCATCACTTGCAGCATTGATGGCCGCTTGAATCGTGTGGTAAGGCGCCGGTACAGTAAGTATATTTGAACCTCCCGCGCTACCTACCGTAACAGTGGCCAGGCTCGAATTCGGGTCGGTGGTCTCATTAAGCAACGAGTCTCTGGCCTTGACTCTGAAGGTATAGCTGCTGCCTACAGTAAGTCCTGATGATATTGTAAATACACTGGAAGTAGTCCAGCCACTGCTGCTAAAACTGCTCGGAGGCGGACCAGGAGGGTCAATATATACGCATTCAAAATAATACCACAGCGGACTGCTGTGTTCATCGGCAGCGGTCGCTTCCATACTAATCCGAGGGGGCGTATAGTGCTGGAGCACCCTGGGCGGTATTTTCCATCGGCTCGGATTGGGATACGGCGGAAGATTATCTGAACCACTGGCTGTTGTAGTAGATTTTTCGGCTGACCAGCCGGTTTCATTATGATTCTCGGATTTATCGCGATACTTTACCCTGAAGGTATACATAGTACCTGCAGCATAGCCGGTAGTAGGGTTACCCCGAATATATTGACGACTGCTTTGCCAGCCGCTGTCGAAATTAGCATCGGTAACACATTTAAAAAAGTATTCAACGCCGGAACGGTCAGTTGCTGCCTTGGCCTCCATAGCGATTGTATGCAAACCGGTCGCGTTGGGTTCTAGTCCTACCTTCCATTCAGCCGGGTCGGGCGAAGGCGGGACAGTATCGTGCACAACCTTATATAATGCATTGAATAAATTCAGTCGCCCGCCGGAAACACAAAGGCCAGTCAGAGACGAAAGCGGGTCGCTATAATCCAACAGGAATTGCTTGACCTCGGTGTAGGTCAGATTGGGGTCGGCGGACAAAAGTAACGCACAAGCACCTGCCACGTGCGGAGAAGCCATAGATGTGCCAGCCTTAAATCCATACCCCCCGCCCGGAATCGTGCTAAGGATATCTCTTGAGCCACCGTACCCGGCTCCCCCCGGAGCACCGAGGTCGACGGATGTAGGACCATAGTTTGAATAGTACGCCTTGCTATCGGTGTCCGTGGTTGCCATCACCGAGATAATGTTATCCAGATTATAACTTGCAGGATAAAAAGGCAATGTATCGTTATCGAGATTAAAGTTGCCGGCGGCAGCAACAAAGAGAATACCAGCGTCCCTCGCAGCCGAAATGACATCATACTCAGCCTGTGTGTACCCGGGGCCGCCCCAGGATGCGTTAATGACCTTTGCGCCTTTGCTGATGGCATACTGGATACCAGGAATGATTGCATCGTCATATAAACCTCCATCAGCCCTCGCAAGTTTTACGGCCATAATCTTGACGTTCCAGCATACCCCGGCAACTCCTGTGGCGTTGTTGCCGACCGCACCGATAGTACCTGAGACATGAGTACCGTGGCTGGCTTCCATCGAGTCGTCCATCGGATTGCCGTCATTATCACCTGTGTCGCAGCCGTAATAGTCATCTATAAATCCATCGTTGTCATCGTCGATACCGTTGCCTGGGATTTCGCCGGGGTTGTGCCACATATTGGCCGCGAGGTCAGGATGTGTGTAATCAACACCTGTATCGGTAACTGCTACAACAATACTGCTGCTTCCCGTACGCAGATTCCAGGCCTCAGGCGCATCGATATCTGCATCCGCTGTTCCGCCGGATTGCCCGGTGTTATTCATTCCCCATAACTCGCCGAACCTCGTATCGTTGGGAACCACGTTCAATTCACGTTTATAGTCCGGCTCAGCATAAAGAATATCCAAAGATTGGGCCAAAGAAACACGCGCCTGCCCAACTGTCGTGCCACTGGGAAGCTGTACAAGCGTCAGCCCTGGGACAATACTATATTCCTTAACTACAGGGGAGCAAGAACAGCCGAAAACTGAGTTCAAAATGTTATTCTTCGTTTGTACAGTAGCTGTGGGGTTTGCAAAACGCACAAGCAATACCCCCGGTTTATAGGATAAATCGTCTGCTACTGCTAAAGCCGCTGCAAATAATAGAATTAACGAGCTAATTAGAATCTGTCTTTTCATCTTTACTGTCCCCATACCCTTCCTTGCTTACGGAATTGAGGCGATTACAAGTCCGGACAACCTAAATAGAAACATCCCGTAGACCCATTGTCACAACGGAATGTTTACTTGACCACACAGCGAATCACCACCATCCATTATGCAATACCACTATATATATAAGTACGCCTAACTTCCTGTTTGTTACACTTTTTTTAAGAATTTTACAAATATATATGAAAT
>CAIYOL010000238.1 GCA_903927855.1 uncultured Planctomycetota bacterium | reverse complement strand
GGTCGGTTCGTAATCAAACTTTGGATGATAGTAAATTCCCAGCCTCATTATCCTGGATAAAAGGCATGCATGAATGATACGTATCCCGTATCTGATGCCGTTGACCCTCGAAATCTCATTTCCATAAAAGGTGGGAATCGGAATTTCCTTGATACGTTTTTGTGTATCTAACAACTGGATAATAATGTCTGTATCAAAATCAAAATAGTTGGAATTGTGCTCAAACGGAATGGACCCCAGAGCTGCAACGCTGTAGGCGCGGTAGCCGGAATGAAATTCTGAAAGGCTGGAGTGCATAATGTGGTTCTGAATGAAGGTTAGCGTCTGATTACCAATCCATTTATAGAAGGGCATCCGACCCTTTAGTGCGTCCAATCGCCGAATCATTCGCGAACCGAAGACTGCATCCGCTTCGCCGTCGAGAATTGGCTGGATCATCTGACCAAGATATTCCGGCGCATACTGGCCGTCTCCGTGCAGCAGCACAACGACATCGAATCCTTTTTTTATTGCGTAGCAATAGCCAATTTTCTGGTTGCCTCCGTAGCTTTGATTCTTGGGATTGTACAAAACGTTAAGTTTCCGTTCCGGGTGATGACTCGAATAATCCTCGGCTGCGTAGAAGGTTCTATCCGACGATTGGTCGTCGATAATCAGAATCTCGGTGCAGAAACTCTCACTTTCCCATATATCTTTTGGAATCCGGTCAAGAACTGACTCAATAGACCCCTCAGCGTTATAGCAAACGATAAAAATCAATACCTTCTTCTTGTTCTTCGCTGCCGGAACAAGTTCATTCTTGTTTTCATTGGTTTCTCGCATGGAAGCTCTCCACAGCCGTAGGTTGCAACCGGCCGAATCTTTTATATTTGCTGAATAACAAAGAAAAACTTCTGCCTGATTTTATCCAATTTTATTTCGCAATAGTTTTTTATTTCCAAGCCGTACAACTCAACTGATTGTTCGGAATTTCGCAGAACGATTTTGTGGGGCGTTTGGACTATCTCTTTACTCAACAGATTGGAAACATCATCCGCGTAGACAAATAAAAATATCTTCAAATCACGTCGAGTCAGAACTGACATCAGCCCGGATGAAGAAGGCTTTTTGAATTTGTCCATGTACTCTGTGTCCGTGAATTCTGGTTGCCCTTGGACATATTCTTCTTTGAAGAAGGTCTTGTCTTTAAGTTTGACCGAAGCATTATCCACCAATATAGCAGCTCTCAGCGCAGACGGCACTTCCGTAATCTTGTAACCTAAATCGGAGCCCCACGCGCTAAACCCCTCGAAAACAACCCCGATATTCCGGTGGGTGATTGCCTGGTTCTTAAATACAAAATCGACGGTCCTTCTTATACGCCTGTGGTCAACAGCTTGGGTCTCAGCTACCCAGGCGGTAGTGTTATTATACCTCTCTCGCATCATCCTCGAATACTTTAGCTGGTTGCCTTCGTAAGTAGTGCCAAAAAATCTGTCTGCTCGCCATCCGTACTGTGGATAATTGGCATCTATCCTTACAGGCATATCACGGCTATGGGCGCAATTTACGAGGAACAAGACAGTTAACAAACCGCTGCCGACTCTGGTTAATGTTAGCTGGTTCCGCTCGGCTCGGTTTACAAGAATGGCAAAATAAAATAGATTTAGAAAGTTAAGGAGCACCTCTTTCCAGAGTATATCTCTGAGTCTAACCCGTGTCACAACAGCAACGCTTACAAAAGCAAGGCAGGTCACGACCAGACACATCGCTACCTGATATTTTGTTATCCGGACAAATCCGCGAGCACGCCCTAAAACCAAAAGTGAAATCAAAGCAATATGCACAATAAACAACGTGGGATTATAACGCACATGTAGTAAAAAATTGGGGATATAATCGGCTGGCGAAACACGCAGGGCCGGCTCCGGCACTCTCAAAAAAACTATTTTGAAATTAAGCAGAATATACTGCAACGACAAAGCTGCGTCCGAATAGAAGAGAAAAAGCAGTGCGAAAGACAAAATAAATCCGGCTCCAATAACGCTAAAAAAAGAGGAAAATTTAAAAACATCTGAAGATACTTTATTTGTCAGATGCAAATACAACTGGCAAAGAAGCAACGAAAGCAACGCTAAAAAGAACATCGCCGCTATCAGCGTAACCCGAAAGGCTACTGCCCACGTGGGAACTCCCTGCGGTATCGGGGTAGAATACGAAAGGATACACAAAAGGACAAAAGCCGCTACATTAAACAGGCTTACTGCCAACACTCTGGACACACCTTTGCTTGTTATTGTTAAGTCCAGACGGCCTTTTTTTTGAGAATCCTCGGAAAGAGAAAACATAAGCAGCAACAGGACCGGCGCCGCAATAAGGTAAAATAGTGACTGCACTTTGGATAGGAAACACAATCCCAGCAAAACCCCAGCTGCCAACAGGGCCGCGTATCTTTTGACTGGCCCGCTGGTTTTAACAGCCGCTGCCATCGTCAGAATGGCGCCGCACCAGTAGAAAACACCATATAGTTCACTTCGCACCATACTTGATTGGTAGGTAAGCGACTCTTGAACGCCCAGAAAAACAACAAAAAAAAGAACCCACCATCGTGACAT
>CAIYOL010000237.1 GCA_903927855.1 uncultured Planctomycetota bacterium | reverse complement strand
GCTCCTTCTGGATTCTTTGTGGAGTGATTATAGATCAAAACATCAATTTTTGCAAATCGTCTCTCTTCGCTTCACTTTGTTCCGCTCAGAACGACAGAATCCCTTGCCTGCATAGTTTTGCCGTTGATTTTTTCTATTAACGCCGGCAGCTCGGAAATCCGGCTTATTCTCCAAACGCCTTTCGGAATCTTCTTCCCAATATTGGTATACGCTTCTTTCAGAACAGCCTGCATACCGGCTTTCAGGGCCGGCGAAATGTCCTTGTTAATCCGGTCGCCGACAAATAATACGTCCTGCGGCGACTCGCCTATTTGCTGAGCGGCTGTCTGAAAAATCCGGATGTTCGGCTTTCTAAAAGCAAACTGATGAGAATAAAGCCGAATCGGAAAAAAATCCAGTATACCAAACTGAGCCAAGTGCCTGTCTAAAGAACCTGCACTTATAAAGGTATTGGAAACTATGCCGAGTTTGAGGCCCATCTGTTTAAGCGAAGCCAAAGTTGCTTTCAACCTCGGTTCCATTCGTGCCAGTTTCGCCAGAGGCTCATACCAGAGCCAGCCTAACTGCCGCAACTGGTCCTCGTCGAGGGTAAAGCCTTTCTTTATGCCGATTTCCTTCAGTAACAAGAGGGCGTCGAAATCTTTTCCCGTCAGGCCGGAGACTAGGCAGTGGAACCGAAATGCTATCATGCTGTGCCAGCAATACCATTGGAAGTTACCGGGCGGCTTACCGCAGCTTTGCAGGAATTCATAGGTCAGCTCTGCACTTTGGCGGAAAATCTTCATTGTGTTAATCCTGCCGAAGTCGACCAGCGTTTCGCCGAGGTCAAACAATACCGCTTTGATTTTTTTACCAGGCATAGTCAGAATTTAGCATTCCCATATTCTCTATTTTCTCAACGGCGGCGTATCATCACCAAAAGTTTCCCGCACCCACTCAAACATTTCCTCATCCGATATCGCCGACGCACGGTTAGCTGAATACTCAGCGTCAATCTTGTCCTTTATTTTGGTTATATGAGGGTTGTGCTTGGAGATTTCAATATCGTACATGGACTCTATCCAGTGTTTGATCCCCGCCGCACCGCTCTTGTCGGTAATTGCCACGCTGACAGGCCGGTTAAGCAGCTCCTTCGTATCGAAGCAGTTGTATATTTCTTCGTCCTTTAGCAAGCCGTCGGCGTGAATACCGGCCCGGGTAACATTGAAATCCCTGCCGACCAGCGGATAGTTGTGTGGAATTTCAAAGCCAAGCTCCTTCCTGGCGTACTCGGCCAGCTCGGTTATCGCAGCGTAGTTGACGCCCGCCGTCTGGCCTTTCAACTGGGCGTGTTCAACAATAAGCATTTCCAGAGGTGAATTGCCCGTTCGCTCGCCAATACCGAAAATCGAAGCATTGGCTGCACAACAGCCATACAGCCACGCCGCCGTTGCGTTTACCATGACCTTATGGAAATCGTTATGGCCGTGCCATTCAAGCCACTCAGAAGGAACCCCAATTTCCCGAAGGCCATGGACAAGTTTCGGAACACTTCTCGGCAGGGCAACTTCAGGCCAAGGCAGACCAAATCCAAGCGTATCGCAAAGACGAATCTTGACCGGCTTATTATACTCATCAGCCAGCTTCATCAGCTCAGACGCAAAGGGCAGCACAAAACCTTCATAATCAGCACGAGTTATATCCTCAAAGTGACATCGCGGCGTAACCCCATTATCCAAAGCCGCTTTGGCGATATCAAGATAAGCGCTCATTATCTGGGTACGTGTCTTCCGCAGCTTCAAGAATATGTGATAATCACTTACCGAGGTCAAAATGCCGGTCTCGGAAAGCCCCATTTTTGCAACTAACTTAAAATCGGCCTCCACGGCCCTTATCCAGCCGGTAATCTCAGGAAACTTATAGCCGCGGGCCCTGCATAACTCTACCGCTTTTCTATCACGCTCTGAGTATAAAAAGAACTCACACTGCCGAATCAAACCGGTGTTGCCGTCTATTTCGTGCAATAAATCATATATCCGTAGCACCTGCTCAGGCGTATAAGGAGGCCGGGCCTGCTGACCGTCACGGAAAGTCGTATCAGTTATCCATATCCTCTCCGGAACTTCGTATGCGACTTTCTGCCCGTCGAATATCACCTTCGGAAATTCGGTGTAAGGAAACATCTCCCGATACAAATTGGGTTTTGCTACCTCTACAAGCTTGCCCTTGGCGAAGTCTCGCCCCTGGGCGGATTTCGGCTTTTCTTTAGCCATATTCATCTCTCGTAATATCGTTAGCGTCTCAATCGGCTACCATGCATCCGTTTGCGGCGGACGCGAATAATGGCCGAGATGGGAGTCGAACCCATACGCCCGTGAGGACAGGGGATTTTAAGTCCCCAGCGTCTGCCATTCCGCCACTCGGCCCGGCCTCATAGACTAATGAATTTTACGCCAATTTGCAAACTGTTTCTCAATTCACCTCGTCGGCGGGTTTGTTTAGCCCTGCCGCTCGCGGCAGGGGTTTATTGTGCGGTTGTTTTATCGGTTAGCCCCGTTGCTCGCAACGGGCGTCGGTTAGCCCCAAACTTTATGTTTGGGGTCATTTCTTTTGCCGTTTTATCCTCGATTGCCTGCCCTCGAATGTCGTAGTCGGGGGCTGCTCACTCGGTCCTCTGTCGGGGATCCAGCAGTTTCAATTCTCTATTCTCAATTCTAAATTCTTAATTCTAAATTACCATCGTTTTGCCGTTGAAACGTGGCAGTTTCCGGGTAAAATGGGAAGGTGAAGGATTAGGTAGTGTGTAATTTGGGAGTAAGAACTTAGCTACCTGAGGTTAGAATGTCAGCAGGAACGAACATGCCATTGAATCTGTTTTAAAATTGAACTAAAATGGAATAACATTAAAAATTACTAACTGCCCCTTATATAGATGGTGGTGTAAAAAATGAACTTTTATTTTCAAGATCCCACAATT
>CAIYOL010000236.1 GCA_903927855.1 uncultured Planctomycetota bacterium | reverse complement strand
GCCATTATTGTTTATTGATCTCGCAATACTAATAGAATAATTATGGACATATCCACCGAGAGTTCCGAGGTTTTTATTGGTCCCGCCGCCCGTTGGGTCAAAAAGACAGGCGCGCTCCTCAGTGTGTAAATAATTATTCCAAGCAGAACCAACAATCTGGCCGTTGTTGTTGATGGAACGGGCTTCACTAGAGGGGTAACCGCTGAGTGTTCCGAGGTTTTTATTGGCCCCGCCGCCCGTTGGGTCAAAAAGACAGGCACCACTTGTACCATAGCCCACAATCTGGCCCTTGTCATTAATACAATAAGCATTTCCCAGGCCGAGGTCCATGTTTGTCCCACTGCCTGTAGGGTCAAACAGATAAGCATGGTTCTTAGTGGAAATATAGACTCCGCCAACAATCTGGCCATTGTTGTTGATGGAATTAGCCCAAGAATGAGCGCCTAGGTCAAAAATTGGGAGATACGCTTGAACGGAATTGCCGAAAACGAAAAGAATTACTACCGCTGAAAACAGAAAGGTTTCTCTATTCTTCATACATCCTCCTCTTTCTTACTTTGCCGCATTGGAGACAGCTGCTGAATGATAGCAAATGGTAATAATAACACTTAATCATATTGCAGCCGGATAGTCAAGGGAAATTTGGCGTTGACGGATTGGGCAGAATTTATCGCTTACTTACGTGCGCGGCTCTGTGACCGCCTCATTTTTATTAAGCGGTAAAATTCTTTTGCATCTTGGGCATTGGACCTTGTCAGATTTGTAGTTTGGGGGGATTTTTAGAACCAAGCCGCACAAGCAGGTCAGGAAAACGAACTGGTTGACCTTTCGCATAATATCGCCAACCTGCCGCATCTGGTTTTCGCGGCGCAGTTTATCTTTGGCTTCTTCGCCAGCCTGTCGCAGGGCGATGTCCTCTTTGGTCAAAGCGGCAGGGGGGACGATTGTTTTGCGATGCGTTACCTGGGTGAATGAATCCGAATAATCCTTGAAAGATACGCCGCTACCCATACTGCGAAGGATTTTGATTCTCTCGGAAATCGGCGGGTGCGTGCTGGTCAGGTCGGACAAGCTCATGCCGGCGGCTTTCTTGAAGGGATTAACGATATACATCGGCGCGGTAACTGTATTGGCGGCAGCCAATTGCGGAGACGGGTCACCGGCGATTTTTTCAAGTGCGCTGGCGAGGCCTTCGGGGTAACGGGTGAGGCGAGCGGAGCCGGCATCGGCGAGATATTCGCGTTTTCGAGAAAGAGCGAAATAAAGCAGTTGTGCCATTATGGGGGCAAGGACGGCGGCGATGAGCGCTATAACCAGCATAACAAGCATAGCCTGCCCGCTGCCTTTGCCGCCGGATGAAAATCTTCGCCGCGAGCCCATAGAGCCGTAAAACGTACTTCGCAGAAATAACTGCGACATAAGCACAATCGAGCCGAGCATTATCCCGGCGACTGTAACATAAAGAATATCGCGGTGGAGGATATGACTCATTTCGTGGGCGATGACCCCCTGAAGCTCATCACGGTTGAGCCGGCCTAACAGACCTGCGGTTACCGCTACGGAAGCGGACTGCGGATTTCTGCCTGTAGCGAAAGCGTTTGGAGCCGGGTCAGGTATGATATAGATTTTGGGTATTACAGGCAAACCAGCGGCAATTTTCATCTCCTCAACTATGTTGAATAACTGAGGATGGTCGGCGTGAGTAATCTGTCTGGCGTTACTGGCATTGAGAAGGATTTGGTCGCCGCTTGATAAGCTGACCATTGCAAGGATAAACCAGATGACAGCGGCGACTATCAGGCCGATGAATCCTGCGTGCTCTCCAGCGTAAGCAGCACCGATGACATAGCCCAGAATCAATAAAGTGGCAGCCATCAGCACCATCAGGATGATGGAGTTTCTCTTGTTAGCACTAATCAGTTCCCACATAGTTAATTTCTAACCATCAAGAAAAGCTTACCTTGGGGACTTCCCGCTCGGCGGCATTTTCAACCCCGAAGAAATCGCGTTTGCTGAAGTTGAACATATTCGCAACGACGTTGGATGGGAACATTTGCATCTTGTTGTTAAAGAACAGCACCTGGTCGTTGTAACTCTGGCGGGCAAAAGAGATTCTGTTCTCGGTGCTGGCCAGCTCTTCCTGGACAGCGAGGAAATTCTGATTAGCCTTGAGGTCGGGATAATTCTCGACAACGAGCAGAAATTTGCTCAGGGCTTCGCCGAGCGCGCCTTCTGCCTTGGAGGCCTCGGAGACGGATTTCGCCCCCATAGCCTGGCTTCTGGCCGCGGTTATGGCTTCGAATGTCCCTCGCTCATGCTGCATATAGCCCTTTGCGGTTTCGACGATATTGGGAATCAAATCGTGGCGGCGCTTCAACTGGACGTCAATCTGCGACCAGGAGTTATCGACCTGATTGCGAAGTCCTACAAGTGAGTTGTAAACGGCGATTACAGAAAGAATGAGCAAAACAAGGGCAGCAAGAATAATGATTAGTGTGGTGAGCATAGTTTTTCTCCTTTAACAAACTGGTTATCGTGCAGAAAACTTATACACGGTCAACTGCGTGTATTTTTTACCCGGTTTTAAGACAACCGACGGGAAATTAGCTTTGTTGGGCGAATCAGGGAAATGCTGCGCCTCGAGACAGAAGCCGGCATGCTTGTTATAGACGGCGCCTTTTCCCTTGAGGGTGCCATCGAGGAAGTTTCCGGAATAGAACTGAACGCCCGGCTCGGTGGTGGAAATTTCCAGAACACGGCCGGTCTTCGGCTCATAAGCCGTAGCCGCGAGCGCCAGCGAACCATTGGAACTATTAAGGACGTAATTGTGGTCGTAACCACCCTCGACATCCTTTATGCGTGAGCCGATGGGCATCGGTTTAGTGAAATCCCATGGTGTGCCTTTTACGGCTTTTATTTCGCCGGTCGGTATCGCGGTCTTATCGACGGGGGTGAAACTGTTTGCGTTAATCATAAGCTCATGGCCGAGGACGTCGCCGGAATTGTAACCGGCGAGGTTGAAGTAGCTGTGATGGGTGAGGTTGACGATGGTGTCCTTGTCGGTTTTGGCTTCGTAGCTGATTTTCAACTCATTAGTATCTGTCAGGGTGTAAACAACCGTGCAGGAAAGATTGCCGGGGTAACCTTCTTCGCCGTCACGGCTTTTGTAGGTTAACTTCAAGGCTGGGCCTTCTTTGGTTTGCATTGATTTGGCGGTCCATACGACTTTGTCGAAGCCCTTTACGCCACCGTGGAGATGATTCGGGCTGTTATTTGTCGCTAATTTGTATTCAACTCCATTGAGGGTGAACCTGCCTTTGGCGATGCGGTTGCCGAAGCGGCCGATTAACGCGCCGAAATAGGGGGAGCGTTTGGCGTAATCATTGACGTCGTCG
>CAIYOL010000235.1 GCA_903927855.1 uncultured Planctomycetota bacterium | reverse complement strand
GGCCACTGCAAGGGCGAAATCGAAAAAATCATCGAGAGCATTCAGGGTGATAAAGCAGGACGCGTCCTTGAAGCGGCGCCGCGATGGGCCGGCAGGTTGACGAACATCCAAAAGATACAAATGATTCAGCGGACAATCAACGAGCAAATCCGTCCCGCCCTGCGTGAAGACGGCGGCGATATCGAACTGATAGATGTTGACGGTAATAAAGTAATAGTTGCCCTGCGAGGAATGTGTGCACAATGTGCGATTGCAGATATCACGATGAAAGACCTCGTTGAGGCCAAACTGCGAGAATTTGTCAGCAATGAACTCTACGTAGAAGAAGCTAAGGATACAACCGACGACCATGAGAAATAAGCTATGAGAACCATATACTTCGATAACAACGCTACTACTAAAGTCGCCGATGAGGTGTTGGAAGAGATTAAGCCGTACTTCTGTGAGCTTTACGGCAATCCTTCGAGTATGCATACCTTCGGCGGACAGGTCGGCATTAAAATCCGCGAAGCACGCGAAAAGGCGGCGGCGCTTCTCGGCTGCGACCCAGGCGAAATCATATTTACCAGCGGCGGCACCGAAAGTGATAACGCCGCCATAAATGGCGTATTGACTGCCACCCCTGACAAACGCAAAGTCATTACTTCTCGCGTCGAGCACCCTGCTGTCCTGTCGGTCTGCAAACAGTTGGAAGATCGCGGCTATACGGTGATAGAACTGAAAGTGGACAAACAGGGTCGGCTCAATTTGGACGAACTCGAAAAGCAAATAGACGATGATACCGCACTTGTCACCATAATGTACGCAAACAACGAGACCGGCGTCATATTCCCGGTCGAGCAAATCGCCGAGCTGGTTAAAAGCAAAGGTTCAGTTTTTCACACCGACGCCGTTCAGGCGGTCGGCAAGATTCCCATCAATCTCTCGAAAAGCAGTATCGATTTGCTCAGCATATCAGGCCACAAGCTGCACGCACCTAAGGGAGTGGGAATACTCTATGTCAGAAAAGGGACACGCCTTGCACCGTTTATGTTAGGCGGTCATCAGGAAAAAGGCAGACGTGCCGGCACCGAGAATGTTCCCAGCATAATCGGCTTGGGCAAGGCCTGCGAACTGGCTATGCAAAATTTCGGCGAGGAAAATAAAAGGGTCAAGAACCTGCGAGACAAGCTCGAAAAGGCAATTCTCAAGAAATGCCCCGATTGTATGGTCAACGGCGATACCGAAAATCGTCTGCCTAATACGAGCAATATCAGCTTTGAGTTTATCGAAGGTGAAGCGATTCTGCTTATGCTCGATAAATTCGGCATCTGTGCCAGCAGCGGCTCGGCCTGCACTTCCGGCTCGCTCGAGCCTTCACACGTTTTGCGTGCTATGGGTGTTCCCTTTACTGCTGCCCACGGCTCAATCCGATTCAGTTTGAGTCGATATAACACCGAAGAAGAAGTCGATTACACAATCGAGAAAATGCCCGAAATCGTCAATCGCCTCCGCAAAATGTCGCCCTATGTCACCGGCTAACGGACGTGGGTAAAAAATTTCCTCGGTCTACGGCACCCTCAGAAACACAGGTATGTGGCCGAATAGTTGAATCGCCTCTATAAAATTCAGAGCGATGTAAATCCATATAAACCACATTCCAATCGCTATACTCTTGAGGAAAATATCGGTGTTTACCACAACCTGCGGAGGACTTTTATAGAGCGATAGTTTCGGCAGGAACCGCGGCGTGCTTTTGATGTAATCGAGATACGCCTGGCCGAATTTATCTGTCAGCTTTGCTTCCTCTACAAGAATCGTCAGGGGGTAGTACAGCAAATAGAAAATTATCAGCGCTGCAAGGACAAGGATATTTTCTGATGCCAATCCGATACCGATGGCTCCTATGAGACTGAAAACATACAAGGGGTGCCTTACCATCGAGTAGGGGCCTTCAGTGATAAGCTCGATTTTTTTATGACCGCTGATGTATAATAATGCCCACAGCCGACCCATGCTGCAAATCGTAAGCAGAAATAAACCCGACATCTCAAGGAGCGTATCTGTCAAACTATCCTCACGGAATGAGCCTGCCGTAAAAAGTGCCAGTAACAGAACCAGAATAGCGAAAATGCGGGAAACCACTACCCGTTGGCGTGCAATCTTAAATAGTAATTTGTTTCCTTGCGAAATCATATTTTAATCACCATACCTTTTGTAAAAAGCCAAGCCATTATATCTTTTCTTGATAGGTTTTTAGGAATATCCGATTATCCGCATCTTTTTAAGGGTTCTTAGCACTACGAATGTCAGCAAACCAATGCAAAATATTGTTACCCACAGCCAGTCAAGCTGCCAGTTCCCTTCATAAAAACGGTCGCCGACCGTCTCAACGGCGAGAAATGAAGCTGTTATGGCAAGAAAGCCGGGGTACTCCCGGCTTAGAACGGCCTGCCAGGAAAAGGGCTGAGCTGGCTTGCGCCAAAGCTTGAACCTGGGGAGGAGCATAGGTGTTTTATCGGCCCATTGGGTAAAGTTCTCGCCGAATTTCTCCGAAAGGAATGCTTCCTCTGCAATGATTATTCTTACGTAGTATAGATAAAACGCAGTAAAACAAAATGCTGCCAGCAAGATGGAATGGGCGGCTAAAACGATTCCTATCCATATTACGAAATTTCCCAGATAAAGAGGATGCCTGACCACAGAATACATACCAGTGGTATTTAACTCCTGGGCCTTTGGTTTGCTTGTTGTTCTTCCCGATGTTCCAGGTGGTACGAAACCAACGGTGTAAATTCTTATCGCCAGTCCAAACAGTGCAATTGCAAAGCAGAAGAGCTCCCACAGCCGGTCGAGTAAATGGCTGCCCTCCGGATAGGTGAAATGCCTCAAGCTGACGATAAATAATGGGATGACGGCCAGCGGCAGAAAACTTCTCCACCGGAAAAGCCAGTTGCCCTGATTT
>CAIYOL010000234.1 GCA_903927855.1 uncultured Planctomycetota bacterium | reverse complement strand
TGTGCCTGTGCTCGGCTGGGTTATGAATAGATTCCTGGCCAAAATGCCGCTGTTTAACTGGTTTTGTTTGACTTGGCGGATAGTGGCAAGACCAAGACCGGCTAAGAGAGATGCTGACAAGCCGAGTGTTTCGATTGTAATACCGACGCGCAATGAACGGGGCAATATAGAGGCGGCATTTCTGCGAACGCCGAAACTGAGCAAATGGACGGAACTGATTTTCGTAGACGGTCACTCCGATGACGGGACCGTTGAAGAGATAGATAGATGCATAAAAAAATACGGGGAGCAATGGCATAGGGTGGAGCTTATACATCAAAACGGCAAAGGAAAAGGTAATGCGATGCGGCAGGGGTTCGCGGCGTGCAGGGGCGACATATTCATGATACTGGATTCGGATTTGACGATGCCTCCCGAGGAGCTCGGAAAATATTATGAAGCGATGATAGAGGACAAAGGGGATTTTATAAACGGCTGCCGGCTGATTTATCCCATAGAAAAACAGGCAATGCGATTTTTAAATCTGATTGCGAATCATTTCTTCGCCAACCTCTTTACCTGGCTGCTGGACCAGAGAATCAAAGATACGTTATGCGGAACCAAAACGCTATGGCGCAAAGATTATGAGAAGATAGCGGCAAACAGAACATATTTCGGGGATTTCGACCCATTTGGGGATTTTGATTTGCTGTTTGGGGCGGCCAAGCTCAATCTTAAAATTGTGGATATGCCGATACATTATCGTAACCGCAGCTACGGCGATATTAAAATTCACCGGTGGCAGCACGGCCTATTGCTTTTGAAAATGAGCTGGAAAGCTTTTGTGAAGCTGAAATTATATTAAGCCTATCCGCGCAAAAAAAGTCCGGCTTCATCGTTGGAAGTCGGACTTGATTGATTATTCGTATCTTTGCACCTTCACCACCGATAACGGCAAAACGCCGTATCCCTCTCACGTCTGACTAAACAGCGGTGAACGGTTCATCACTTTGCTGGCGTTGCTGGCGCTGGTGTCGTTGGTCGTTTTGCGCCGCCGCCGGCATTCTTTCTAAGCTCTTCCATTGCGCTGTAGCCGCATTTAGGACACCTGTCTGCGACATCGTTGGTAACAACTCTTTCGAATACGAACCCGCACTTTCCGCATTTTTCAGCTCGATAAGCATCTTTCTGGCCGCATTTGGGGCAAACAATTCCCGGTACTACCATTCCCTCTCGGTTCTTTTCTATATATTCGAAATAAGCTTTATTATCCATTTGCCAGGTATTTTCACACTTCGGATCGCGGCACTTGATCCAAAACATCTTGCCTGATTGGATGGAACTGATGCCGCCCTCGTCGCCGCTGCGTTGAGTTGCAACAGTTATTATGACTGCTGCAGCTATGCACGCCACAATAATCACAATCATAATCAATTTTTTCTTGCCTTCGTCCATACCTTAATCTCCTAATAGACAGAAATATAGTTAACAATTTACGACAATAAACTATTACTTATTGCGTCATTTGTCAAATACTTATTTTCTTATTATTTATGAGCTGGCCGAATAGTTTGTCGGCTCAGCCTGTGCCATTTTAAGGATTCTGCCGGGCTCTTCCGGCATACCCGTACGGGCCGATAGATACGACGCTTCAATGACCGCCATATCGTTCAGGTTCTCTCTGGCGCTGCTGCAAAGCTTGTTTTTATCAGGCTCTAATATACTTAGAGCGAAGTTTTCCAGCAGGGCCTTATGCCGGCTGCGCTCACTGTCGTCGTACTCTGCCTCGCTTTTCTGCCCGATGCCCTCGCTGACGATGAATCGGTCGTTGCTGACCCTTAGAATCTTGTCCTTGCTGTAAACCCTCAGAACTTCGAGTTCCGGCCCGAAAACCCTGCCTACTATCAGATTGCCGAAGAAACTATCGTTGAATTTCATCGTTACCACCGCCGTGTCCTCTGTCATATATGACCGTTGCTGTCTGTCGCTGGCTGTGTTGGTATTCAGGCAGTATACCTGCTGCGGCGTACCCATGCTCCAGACTATCTGGTCAATCATCTGGTAGCAGCTCCGCAGCAGCACTCCTCCGCCGGCCAGTTCCGGGTCCGTTTGCCACGTACCCTCCTGCTCATTACCAACGGCGCAGAAAGCCGTTATAAAAAAGATTTGCTCAACCACGCCTTCCCGCAGGAACTCCCGCAGTGCAAGGTAGCTTCGTGCGAACCGCCTCGGATTTGCGATGGCAAATTTTATATTTTCATTCTCCGCGAGGCGGACAAATTCCGCCGCCTCCTGAAAATTCCTCGCCGGCGGCGCTAACTTAAGGATATTGGTCTTCCTTTTAATGGCCATTTTGATGTATTCGTCGCAGCTGTGGACGCCGGCGGCGACTAATAAACAATCGAACTGGTTCTGCATTATCAGCCGGCGGTAATCGTCGTAAAAAGCGCATTTGTATTTGGAACCAGTTGTCTCAGCAAGGTTTGCGTCTTTGTCGGCGACGGCTGCGATTTCGAAAAGCTCGATTTTAGAGACGACTTCGAGCAGAAACTGCCCCTTATCATCCAACCCGAGAACAGCGGTTTTTAATTTGGTTCCGTCCATTAATATATTGTCCGTAATATAGTTACGAGAAATACCGAGATAAAGTTCAACCGCCGAATATGATAAATCAAATTCCCCGCCATCTCAAACCATTTTTTAGAAAAAGGGTGCATCGCCAGGGTTACAGAGCCGCGACAGTTATGGAGCGGTAATTAGCCCCCTGCAAAATTTTACATTCTTTTCAAGGGCTTACGCGGCTTCTCAGGAAAATACTTCTTTATTGCTCCGAAAACCAGAACAATCAAAATTACAGCAGCAATAATAATGGCTGTCAAGGCCATTCCGCTAATCTTTAATAATATACACATAGACACCTCACTAAAAATTGATTGGGGAAATGATTTTGTTCATGGTTTTCTCCTCTGGAGAAACTATCAGTTACTTCTTCGTTTATATACTCAACGAATAATTAATGCAAGCAAAATGGCATGCAAAGTCCCTTATTTTTTTGAGTTGGCGGATTTTTTTGACGTGGTTTTTTATCAGCAAAAAAAACTATAACTCTCTCGCACTAAGCTACTGCCAAAGGAGCATCACCGAACGCATGCTGGCGAGGCACTTGCAATTAGCGATTAAGACTTTCGTCAATTGCCTTAGAGTTTTCGCGGTTGGGAAAAAATGAAAAAGCATTCCTCACGCCTGCAACCCCGACCGGAGACCGGGGCTAAATATGTCAATTACAAATCCATCGGTTTGCAAAGACTTTCTGCACAGTGGGCAGTACGGCCGCAGAAATAACATTTAAATTTTGGCTCCTCGACTAATCCCTTGTAGTCCTGCTCATCATTTATATGATAGCCATACGATACGAAATAACACAGATGCTTAGTGTGCTCATCGCTTTTACATTGAGCATTATCTTTCGGGTGTTCTTTAGCCATAATTTCCCCTTTTAATTCCTCGATGCACTATTTTATTCCGAGCTTTCGCCTAAGCACCCGCAGGTTGACGACGTCTTCCTCGTTGTAGGCCAATAGTTTGCGGAGGGCGAATCTATCGTTGTTATTGAGATAATCATACCACAACAGGACAGCCATAGCGCCATCTACACCTTTGAGATGTCTTTGTATGCCCAACAGCCGTTCGACGACTTTTAGGCCGCCTTTTAAGTTTTGCCGCCAGCATTCGTACATCAAATCTGTGTGCCTAAAGCGGCCCCTGAGGTCTATCCTGAATTTGTTTTCGATAAAGGGGAGGTCAAAACGGCTGCCGTTGTAACTATAAATCTCATCTACGCCTTTGAGGATTTTGAGCAGCTTCTCCTGATATAAGTCATCTTCAATAAGCTGAACAACGCGGCATTTTCCGGCCTTCTCAAGGGCAATACCAATTACCGTTAAATCACAGTCGGAACAGCTTAATCCTGTTGTTTCGATGTCAATATATGCACGATATTTCATTTTGCTACAGACGTGTTCGTTTTTGGAGAATAAAGTACCTTAAAGATGAGCAAAGGGCAAGAGGGTTGTTCATTTACAATTTATGATTTACTATTTGCGATTTAATGTTATAATCGAAGGAGCAGGTCAGGTGATTTGGGTTGGTTAATTTTAATATAAGGAGAGAGAACAATGGCGGGAAAAAAGATACCACAAAATTTGGACTGCAAAAGTGAATCGCACGATAAGCACATGTGCTACATTATTTCGCAGGGCTATCATCTCAGCAACCCGGACGAATACGATGCTCTTGTCAAAGATGCAGAGTTTAAATGCCGGCATTGCGGACGCAGAGCCAAGAGCCTGGATAACCTGTGTGAGCCGTTTAGATTGTAATATTGGCGTTGGCCCTTGGCAGGCGATGCATAATTATTGTTTATTTTATTGCATTCCTGCCGATAGACTGGTACAGTGACTGTTAGTTGGGTTTATTCTCACGTCTCTCAGGAATATTCTCTTAAAAAAACGAGAGGCAGATTTTACGGCCATTGAAGGCCAAAGGAGTTTTTAGTGAGTACAGGTACAGTAAAATGGTTTAACAGCAGCAAAGGATTTGGATTTATCACCCCCGCGGATGGCGGCGAAGATTTGTTCGTTCATCACTCGTCAATCAAGACAGGCAGCTATGCCGGTCTTGTGGAAGGCCAACAGGTTGAGTTCGAGGTTGGAGAAGGCAGAAAAGGGCCTTGTGCGACCAATGTAACCCCCGGCTAATCCAGAGCAAGATGCCGAAAAAAAACCAACGGGCTCCGCAAAATACGGAGCCCGTTTTATTTTAAGAATTTAAGATGAGATAATTTCATATCTCACGGGGTAAACTTTGCAAGGCTGTCGAGACACAATTGTGACCAGGTTTCCATAGAATCGCGGACCTGGTGCAATTCGGCGGGAGTCATAAAGGACATCTGGGTAATCATCTGCTCACGCCTATCGACCTTCGGCTCATCAAGAGTCCACAAGTGAACGATTCCCAGGTGTACCTGACCAACCTCGTTCGAATCGTCATTAAGAAGAGCGACAACTTTATCTTTGTATTTCGTTTCTATCGATACCTCTTCGGTGACTTCACGTTCAACGGCGGCAAGATAGTTTGCGTAAAGGTAAGCAAATAAAGTACTATTATCAGCATCAATCGGATTTATGTGTCCTCCGATGCCGATGGAACGTTTTGCGACAAGGCGGGTCTCGCCCGCA
This sequence comes from uncultured Planctomycetota bacterium, assembly GCA_903927855.1. Taxonomy (GTDB): domain Bacteria; phylum Planctomycetota; class Phycisphaerae; order Sedimentisphaerales; family Anaerobacaceae; genus CAIYOL01. Next base: position 5,392 of record CAIYOL010000234.1, on the reverse strand, counting down.
CGTTTGCCCCGGACATAGGTGAGATATTTTCCGCCGCAGGTCATAATCACGTAGGGGATGAGCTGCTTATAGGAAGGGTCTTTCTCGGCTTTTGAGCGAGATATGAAGCGCGGGACGCCGGGGGCGAAGATTTTGTCGCGGCAGCGGTCAACGTCGAATGCAAGTCCATTGAATGAGCCGACCTGCTCAAAGACCTTTCGCTCGATGACAAGAACCTGTTCTTCCATGGTTAATTAGAACAGCCAAGGCGTCAGGGTATCCATGGGCTGCGGCACATCCTGATTATCTCTATTCGGAATAATAAAGTGCTCCGGGACGGGAAATTGCGAAGACAGGAGCAAAACTTCTTTACTGACATCTTCGATAACGGCTTCATTGTCGATGTTTTCGACGACTTTGTTTATAAAGCCGGCGATGAGGTGCATTTGGTCTTCCTTCATGCCGCGAGTGGTAACCGAGGGAGTACCGAGTCGCAAACCGCTTGGGTTGGCGGGGTGGTCCGGGGCCATAGGGGTAGTGTTATAGTTGGTTTCGATTTTGGCCCTATCGAGGGCTTTAGCGAGTTTTTTGCCCGGGACGTTTTTATTTCGCAGGTCGATGAGGATCAGGTGATTATCTGTTCCGCCGGATGAGAGGTTAAAGCCGTATTCGAGGAGCTTTTCGGCGAGGGCTTTGGCATTTTTGACAATCTGCCTCGCGTAGGCGATAAACTCCGGGGTATCGGCCTCGGCCAAAGCAACGGCAATAGCGGCGATGGTATTCATGTGGGGGCCGCCCTGCATGCCGGGGAAGACGGATTTATCGACTTTGTCGGCGTGCTCGGCTTTGCAGAGCAGCATTCCGCCTCGCGGGCCGCGCAAGGTTTTGTGTGTCGTGGTCGATACGATGTCGGTGTAGGGGACAGGGTTTTTGTGCATTCCGGCGACGACGAGACCGGCGATGTGAGCGATATCGCTGACGTGGTAGGCGCCGACTTTCTTTGCGATTTGGCCGAATGCTTCAAAATCAATTTCTCTTGGGTAAGCGGTTGCGCCAGAGATGATGATTCTGGGTTTGTATTTTTTCGCGAGGTCTTCAATCTGGTTATAGTCGAGCCGGCCGGTATTTGGGTCAACGGTGTACCTGACGGAGTTAAAGACTTTGCTGGTGACGGAGACTTTCCAGCCGTGGGTGAGGTGTCCGCCGTGGGGGAGGGACAAGCCCATAATGGTGTCTCCGGGGTTGATTAAGGCCATATAAGCGGCGATGTTGGCCACGGAGCCGGAGTACGGCTGGACGTTTGCGTGGTCGGCTTTGAAAATTTTCTTTGCGCGTTCGCGGGCTATTGTTTCGACGAGGTCGGTAACCTGCTGGCCTTCGTAGTACCGTTTGCCGGGATAACCTTCGGAGTATTTGTTTGTAAGGCAGCTTCCGTTGGCCTCCATAACGGCCCTAGAGACATAGTTTTCGGAGGGGATAAGGCGGACACAGGCGCTCTGGCGAGCTTTTTCCTGTCTTATAAGCTCATAAATCTGAGGGTCATACCGTTCAAGAGCTGTTGCCATGTAAGTTTCTCCTTAGAGCGTTTCAGATTTTCATTTTATGCCATACTGCAAAATAAAACAGGGTTCTTATAGCATAACCGTGGTTTTTACACAAGATTTATTTATTGACAAATTTAAGCCGAAAGTTAGTATAGAAGGTTTGAAATCGCATCGAAAAAAGGGAGTCGGTTAGAGTTTTATGCCGGAAGAAAAAGATATTAGTCAGGTATTGGCAAAGGCCAAGGAGTATTTTCAAAGAGCTTGGACAGCATCTGAGAGAAACGATTTTGATTACGCTATCGATATGTACCTTGATGGCCTTCGCATAGTGCCGGATGCGGTGGAGGACGGCCACATAAGGCTTCGTGAATTGGCACTTTATCGCGAGAAAAAAGGGTGGCCAAAGCCATCGTATGCAGAAACGACGGAACGCCTTGGAGGTAAAACAGCCCTTGAACAGATGCTGGGAGCCGAATACCTTCTTGCCAAGAACCCCGGCCATTTGCCATACGCGGAGGTGATACTAAAAGCTGCGGTAGCAGGCGGTTACAAGGAAACGGCCAAATGGATTGCCGATTTGATGTTCCTGGCAAACAATAAAGCCAAAAAGCCATCCTTACATATATATCTTTTGTTAAAAGATTCATACGCGACAGTTGGTCAAATAGACAGGGCGGTTGCTGCGTGCCGAAACGCCATCAGGCTAAAACCGGGAGATGCGGCTTTGGTGAGCGAATTTAAAAAGCTATTGTCGAGACAGGCCGACGAAGGCAAGGGCGATGAAGATGATGCTATGAAGGTTGAGGGCTGTCCGGATGCAGTTGAAGACGGGATTGAAGTGAATCGGTCGGAGAGCGTTTCGGGAGAGTTATTGGCCAAGGCCAGGTCTTTTTTCGAAGGAGCTGGAAAATCGGCGGAAGTGGACAATTTTGATTACGCTATCGATATGTACCTTGAGGGTTTGCGTTATGCCCCTGATGCTCTTGCCGAGGGCCATATACCGCTTTGTGAGCTGGCCTTGCGGCGGCAGGGAAAAGGCGGCAAAAAACCATCGATGATGGAAAGAGTAAAGCGTCGTGGAGGTAAAACGGCCCTTGAGCAGATGCTTAACGCCGAATATCTTTTCGCCAAGGAGCCCAACCATTTGCCGTATGCCGAAGCGATGCTGAAGGCGGCGGTGGCAGGGGGTTATAAGAAGACGGCCGGATGGATTGCGAATTTTGTGTTCCAAGCAAATAATGCGGCCCCAAAACCATCCGTACACACATACGTGCTGTTAAAGGAATCATACGAAGCCCTCGGAGAACTTGATAAGGCGGTAGCTGCAAGCCAGCGAGCGTGCAGAATTAAACCTGAGAACAAAGACCTGGCGGATGAGTTTCAGCGTCTCTCAGCAGAACTGACTGTTTCCAGCGGCAAATATGACCAGGACGGAGATTTTAGAAAATCCATAAAGAACCGCGAAAGCCAAGAAAAACTTCAAGCCCAAGAGAGCTTTTTCAAGACTGATGACTACCTTCGCACGGCGGTTGAAGAGGCCAGGGAAGCAATGGCACAGGACCCAAATCTGCCCAAGAACATATTTAATTTGGCGGAGGCCTTATCAGATTTGCGAAACGACAAAGCTGAGAACGAGGCAGTAAAACTGCTGGAAGATACGTATAAAAAAACGAGGGATTTCAGCTTTAAACAACGAGCAGGCGAGTTAAAGATAAAACATCTCAAACGCAAGATAAAAGAGGCAGAAACTGCTGCGGCCAAGGGCGGGGATGCGCAAGCTGAGTCGAAGGCAGCAGAGTTGTCGACGCAGCTAAATGACACTGAATTGGAACACTACCGTCTCTGTGTTGAAAATTATCCAACCGACCTGCGTGCCAAGTACGAATACGGAGTTCGTCTGGTCCGTCATAAAAAATATGACGAGGCGATACCTTTGTTCCAGGAGGCCCAACGAGACCCGAGACACAAGATTTCAGCAATGGATAAAATAGGCTTTTGTTTTTTTATGAAGGGCTGGTTTACAGATGCAATCGACGTTTTTACGCGGGCGATAGATGCTTACGAGATAAAAGATGATGGCATTGCCAAGGAATTGCGGTATAATCTTGCCCGCTGCTACCAGGAACAGGGCAACAGTGAGAAGGCACTGGAGCTTTATCGCAAGATTGCTCAGCTTGATTTTGCATACAAAGATATTCGCCAGCAGATAGATAAATTGAGAGGCGAGAAGACGGACACGGCCTCTGAGTGAACGAGAGTTTGTAAATAAAGTAATAGTAATTTTCAGGAGAATACAGTGGCACATTCGTTATCGGCGAAGAAAAGAGTAAGACAAAACACTAAAAGAAAAGCGACCAATCGCTCTCGCAAAAGTCAAATAAAGACACAAATCAAGCGTTTTGAGACAGCATTGAGCGGCGGCGACGCAAAGGCCGCGAGCGAACAATATCAGCTTATAGTCAAGAAATTAGACAAGGCAGCAGCCACAAGCACAATGCACAAAAAAACCGCTGCACGAAAGAAGTCGCGTCTTGCCAAGCAGCTTAACGCTCTTAAGGCGAAAGTTGGATAACAGCCGATTGCCAGCGTTACACGCTGCAGAGTTTTTGGTTTGATTTCAGATGAATATATCGCCCTGTCGACATTGAAATTGACTAGGCGATTTTTTGCTTTTTATAAGTAGGTCAAATGTCCGAGATTTTCAAAAGACGAATAATCAAATTTTTGAAACACCGGGACTACACACCGTTGAAAGTGGCGCCGTTAGCCAGAGCGCTTGGCGTAAGCTCGGAAGATTATCCGCAGTTTAAATTGGCTTTTGAAGAGCTGCATCTGGCTGGACATGTAATGATAGGGGCGGGTAATTTAGTAAGGCTGCCGCCGTTATCCGGCCAAATCATAGGGACATTCAGGGCAAATCCAAGGGGATTCGGTTTTGTAACACCTCTCGAACCTAATTCACAGGGTGATTTGTTTATACCGCCGAGCGCAACGGCTGAAGCAATGACCGGTGATATCGTTGCTGCCAAGGTCGTCAAAGAAGGCAAACGAGCGGGACAACTGCGGTGCAGCGGCAGGGTGGTTGAGATTCTGGAACGAGCTCAAAACAAAGTCGTTGGAACCTTAGTCAAACGGCCCGAGGGGTGGGTGCTTGAGCCGGACGGGAAAGGATTTACCGAACCAATCGGTGTTGACGACGTTACTGCGAAGAATGCGAGGGAGAAGGACAAAGTGGTTGTCGAAATACTTGTCTGGCCAACGGAGAAATATGTGGCGCGCGGCGTGATTATCGAAGTGCTCGGCAGGGCGGGGCAATATGAAAGCGAGATAAAGTCGGTAGTCCACCAATATCATTTGCCGAGCGAGTTTGATGCTGGTTGTATTGAGCAGGCCCGTGAAGCCGCTGCCCGGTTTAATCCAGAGATAACCGACGGCAGGGAGGACATAACAGGAAAAGTGATTATTACGATTGACCCGCCGGATGCAAAAGATTTTGACGATGCGATAAGCGTGGAAAAAGACGCAAAAGGCAACTGGGTGCTGGGTGTTCATATAGCCGATGTGAGTTGTTTTGTAACGGCTGATTCGCCGCTGGACGTTGAGGCGAAGAATCGCGGAAACAGCGCGTATCTGCCGAGCAGGACCATTCCGATGCTGCCGGAGATTTTAAGCAACGGTATTTGCAGTCTCCAGCCGGGACAGAAACGTTTTTGTAAAAGTGCATATTTAACCTATGACAGGGAAGGCAACATTCTGGGGCGACGTTTTGCGAACAGCATTATTGATTCTGCGCAGCGCCTGACCTACGAGGACGCCGACAAGGCTTTGAAGGGTCACACCAAGGGAATTAAACCTGAAGCGGTTAAGCT
>CAIYOL010000233.1 GCA_903927855.1 uncultured Planctomycetota bacterium | reverse complement strand
TGCAGGAAGCTTCCGCACCCCTTCGGCCAAGAATAAACTGTGCTTTGTAACAGAATAGTCCATATCCTGATTTTCTTCCATGTAGCTTATCTGCGTTGCCAGTTTTTTGAGATCCCAGATATCATCGGCATCGAGAAAAGCCAGATAATCGCCGGAGGCCTTCTGCACTCCGCGGTTTCTGGCTGCCGCCACGCAGGCATTTTCCTGATGCAGATAGATGATTTGCCCAAACTTTTTGGCAATGGCTGCGCTGCCATCAGTTGAGCCGTCATCAACAACAATACATTCCAGATTGTTATATTCCTGGTTAAGGACACTTTTTATTGCCTCTTCCAGAAATTTTTCGCCGTTATAAACTGGAATAATCACACTGACTTTGGGATAGTTCATTCTCTTTTCTCCCCTCATCCAATTTCCGTGCTGCTCAGAAAATCTCTTAAAGCCTGTGCAATTTCTTCGTTATCCGTTCCCAGGGACATTTGATAGACCGGAGTATCTCTCAAAATGTCCGCCAATCTTTTCAAGGTCGGCTGGCCGCTGCCGGGCATCTGGAAAATAGAACTTGCCGCTAAGCTGAGCAATCCCCTGGCCGAGGGGAGGCGAACGAAAGTCGTTTTGCTTCGTCGCTCAATAGCCGGCAGCAGAACCGCCTTAATTGGCAGTATCATGGCCAGAGAGCTCGGATGTGTCTCGTACAGGTAAAAATAGCCTTTTTCATCAGTCTGTGGATCATTCACAGAAAGAGTTCCGGCCGACGGGAGCCGTTCAAGCATATCCCAGCGGAACTTAACACTGTTATAGGCGCTCAACACGGCCGGTCCGCGAACGTTATCCAGAATCACGTAGTCGTCACCCAAGAAGCTAAAGCCGCTTTGCGCCGCCAGCATTGCCGTAGTTGATTTCCCGGTGCCGCCGCGTCCGGTCAGCAGAGCAGCCCTGGAATCCCATCCAACCGCTGCCGCATGAACCAGAACCCGCCCGGATGTTTCACACCACCAGTGCAGCAGCATGCGCATCGGTGCCGCCTTTTCATAGTAGGGTATGTCTGCGGCCTGCGGCAAGTAATACCAGCCCTGGCCCGAAGCGATGTCGATCAAGCTGAACACTTGGCTGTCCGGATTGTAGAGGGCGTGAATAGCCCCCGCGTTGTACATCACAATTTTCTTGTCTTTGGCAGAAAATTCCGTGAGTTGCGTCCAGCCCGGTAAATCCCTGTTCAATACGTTTCTATCACAGACGAAAACCTGGAATGCCGACGCAGCGGTGTTCTCGATAGCTTCCAAATGTTCAAACGCCTTGAAAAGGCTGGTTTCCAGTATTTCCGAAGAATAGACAATACGAACATGTCTACCGCAAAAAGACAGGGTGCGCTGCCTTAAATCGGCGGCAGTAAGCTCCGCATTGCCAAAGTAGGTTAGGATTTCCGGCAGAAGGGATTCAAATTTGACCATTAATTATTTCTTTTCCTTGTGTGGCCAGCCAGCCTCCGAGACTTCGTGAATCGGGTCTAACAGCAACATCTCCTGCATGTCGGAATATTTTTCGAAGCTCGGATTCAAATAGTTGTCACCCTGTCCTTCTTTCAACGGTAGTCCATTTGTATGGCCTCCTTTACCGACTCTGATTAACTGT
>CAIYOL010000232.1 GCA_903927855.1 uncultured Planctomycetota bacterium | reverse complement strand
GTACCAGGTGAGTAGATAGATGTGCGGCGGCTAAAACTATCTTTTCTTCCCTCTCGCCCATAAGCTGTGAGGTCCTGGCAAGTGAGACAGCGGCCCTTAATTCGTGAATCCATGGTTGCTGAGAGTCGGCGGTTTCGGGCTGAAGCCGAGTAAGAAACGCGACGACTTTTTTTACGATGAATTCGATAACGGATACGAACGGATTGATTACCTGCGCAAAGATTTTCCAACCCGGGGAAAGACGCAGAACAATCCATTCTCTGTTCTTAAGGGCGAACATTTTTGGGACTGCTTCTGCGAAAATAATAGTGACCATAATGATAGGTATAACTATAAAAATGAAGGCGATTATTCCCGCCAGGGTCATAGAAATACGCCAGGCTTGTGTCAGGTAAGGAGCGACCCCTCCCTCGGCAAAAACGCCGCCTGCAGCAGCGGCAACGGCATTGACTATCGTATTGATAATCAATATGAGGGCCAAGCTGGCCTCCATATTATCTTTCATAAAGGCGGCTTCGGCGGCACCTCTTTTGTGTTCGTTGACCAGTACCGAGATTCTTGAGCGGGAAATTGTAGCCAGCCCCATTTCATACGCCGAACAAACGGCTGAAAATATCAGCATGAGAATTATAACGCCAATCTCATAATTGAACATATCGTTTTACCTCATCTCTGAGTTTTCAATAGTCTGGGTGGTTAAAATATTTCTTGCGGCTGCGCAGTCGTCTGCAATCTGGGCGGCTAGGGCCTGCGGTGATTCGAATCTTCGCTGGGGCCTTATGTAAGTTACAAAATCCATTGCCATCCATCGACATCTAAACCGCTCGGCATTTTCTACTAACAGGTGCGCTTCTATAAGCAAGGATTGACCTGCCCCATAGGTAGTCGCTCTGCCGATACTGAAAGCTGCGGGGATTTTTTCTTTTGTAAAGCAGACCTGTTCCTCGCTGTCGCCGATTTTTACCAGACCAGCATATACGCCTTCTGCGGGGATAGTCTGCTGTGGCTTTTTTAGATTCAGTGTCGGGAAACCCAACTGCTTCCCTTTACCCCTGCCCGGCACGATATCCCCGATAAGTCGATAGGGTCTGCCTAACAAAATAGCTGCGTCTGCTATTTTACCTTTTGTTACCATGTCACGAATCGCCGTGCTTGATACCTCAACTGTATGGCCATCTGCCAGATTGGCCTTCTTAGGCTCAACTATAACGACCTCAATGCTCTTTGCTTCTACAAGCTTTTGCAGCGTATGCACGGAACCTGCCCGCTTGCGGCCGAAGTTGAAATCTTCTCCCTCAACTATAGCGCTCGGCCGAATTCCTTTCACAATGAGCCGCTCTACAAAATCCTCTGCCGAAAGATTCAGGAGCTCCGGCTCGCTTTTTGCCGTAAACAGTATTCCCACGCCTAATTCAGAGAGAAGATGTTCTTTTAACACCGGCGGCATAAGGGGGCTTGGGGCCCTTTTCGGATTCAGGATACTAAGCGGGTGCGGCTGAAATGTCATTACAACTATTTCAGTCTGTTTTTGTTCCGCTACCTGTTTGGCGGTGGACAGAATCGCCCGATGTCCTATATGCACGCCATCGAAATTACCGATGGTCAGCACTGCTCCTGCTTTGATTTTCTCAAGGTCTGATTCTGCTCTTACAATCTGCATTTATTTATACCTGTCTTGCCCAGCTCATAACAATCAAGTCTCTGCCGCTGCTGGCAACATCAATTTACCCATTTGTATCTGATTCTGCAACGGCTTTCTAATCCGATGAGCAGCTATTTGCATTTCCCACCTGAAAAAACAGAAAATTTACTTGCAACTTAGTTGCATTTGGTTAAAATATCCGGCAAGGTCAGGAAAGATATGTGGATAGGTAAAACATTAAATAAGATATACCGCTCTTCCTTTTTGCGATGGTGGCTTACGATTAGCGCATTATATTCAGTATCTTCTGTCTGCCCCTGCTGTGGCAAACCTGCGTGTCCTGTTGGATTTGGGGTGGGCGCATTTATAGGATTTATATTTGTTTCACTCTCGGTGATGTGTAGAACTATTTGGCTGAAGATCATGAGTTTTTTTTAGAAACCGTTTCAAGACCGTCGCCGTCAGCGACGTGAAAGGGTATATTTATGGAAGCTGTTATATTTTCGATTGCAACGTTTTTCTCCACTTTTTTCGGCGGATTGTTCTCTATCAAATTCAAGGATAAACTGCACGCCATTATGTGTTTTACCGCGGGGGTACTTGTCGGCGTTTTCAGCTTTGACATTATGCCGGAAATAATAAACGAGGTCAAAGAGCATAATTTTGACCCGACAGGGGCGATGATTGCTTTTGTGGCCGGCTATATGATTTTCCACGTTCTCGAAAAGAGCATTCTAATCCATCACGCCCACGAAGAACATTACGCCATCCACACACATCCACAGGTGGGAATCCTTTCCGCGCTCGCCCTGGCAGGTCACAGTTTTATGGATGGCGTCGGTATCGGTCTTGGTTTTCAAGCCAGCAGGTCGGTGGGCATTCTGGTCGCAATCGCGGTCATATCCCACGATTTTACAGACGGTATGAACACGGTCACATTAATGCTGGTGAACAAAAACAGCCCCGGAAGAGCCAAGTGGTTTTTATTGCTGGATGCCCTGACCCCGATTCTGGGGGCCGCTTCGACGCTGCTTTTCACCCTGCCGCCCTATTACCTCGTTCTATATCTGGGCTTTTTCGGGGGTTTCCTGATGTACATCGGCGCCAGTGACATCCTGCCACAGGCACACAGCAAACATTCTTCCCTGAAAATGATTGGTCTTACCGCAGCAGGCCTGTTATTCGTTTTCCTTGTGAGCAGATTCGTTTAAGCCGTCCTCGGCCTGAGTGGTTGACGATTTGAACAGCGTAGAAAGAAACCAATGAAAACGCAGATAAAAGAACAAGTCGATAAGCTGTTATGCTCGGCAAAAATGAAGCGAACCGTTCCACGAAGAACAATTCTTGAGGTTTTACTGAATGCTAAGAGGCCGAAATCGGCCGATGAGATTATCACTGCGATGAGCAAGAGAAGTGCCAACAAAGTAACGGTGTATAGGGTATTGGAAAGTATGGTCGGAGCAGGACTGGTGCATCGGGTATTTATTCATAAAAGGGCCGAACATTTCGAGCTTGCCGACCGGTGTACCGAGGCGCAGTGCCATCCGCATTTTACCTGTGTAAGCTGTGGTGCAATAAATTGTATGGCCGAAGTATCTATGCCGATTGCGAAGGGGTTGGAAAAAGGTTTCATTATCCATCGTCAGCAGGTACATCTTGAAGGTCTTTGCCCCCGGTGCGTCTGAAATTCCGAAAGCATCTCTAAGGCCGGTGTGCCTCACCCTGCTGTGAAAAGAACGGGAAAAAAACAATAGAAAATCAATTACTACGCTTGACTTGCGTGCCTTAGATAGATACAGTCAAAAGATTAGAGTTTTCGTGGCAAGCAATTGGCTTTCGAGGTCAGAAGATGTTAAAACGAATGTATATATCCGACAACGGCAGGCTGCAGGAAGACGACAATGCGGTGCCGTTGGTATACGTTTATACCGCCCCGACCGACGAAGAAAAAAAGCAACTTATCGAACAGTATAAAATTGACGAGCATACCCTGAATTCCTCGCTTGACCCCGACGAGCTCTCGCGTCTTGAGTTCGAGCCGGAGCACGTTGCGATGATTTTTAAACGGCCGAGACATTATGCCGCCGAAGATAATTTCCTGTTCAGAATAGCATCTACCGGCGTTTTTATGTTCAAGGATAAACTCATAATAGTGAATGCCGATGAAGCGCCATTATTTGAGGGCAGGCCTTTTATGAAGGTTCAGTCCATCCAGGATATTCTCCTCAAAATGATTAACCGCTCAATCTTTCACTTCCTTGAACATCTTAGGGCTATAAATATGCTTTCCAGCTCTATTGAACAGTTGATAAGTACTTCGATGGAAAACAAGTATCTGCTTAATCTTTTTACGCTCGAAAAGAGTCTGGTCTACTACGTCACTGCCATAAACTCAAATGGTGTCCTTATAGAAAGGCTTAAGAACAGTGCCACCAAGGTAGGTTTAACCCAGGAACACATAGAAATTCTCGATGACCTTACCATCGAGAACAGCCAGTGCCGTGAGCAGGCCAACATATATTCACAGGTGCTTTCAAGCCTGATGGACGCAAGGGCATCAATTATCGCCAACAACCTCAATATCCGCATTAAAATGCTGACGATTCTGACCATTGCGATTATGCTGCCGACGCTGGTTGTAAGTATCTTCTCGATGAACGTCCAGATGCCGTTTGTCCACAATGACCCGATATCCTTCTGGGTCATTATCGCTTTAGCCGCCTTATCGAGCATGACTTTGGGACTTTTGTGGTGGACAAGACGTTGGTAAAATATCGGAACTAAAGACTGCCGCGTGAACCTGTATCCATTAAAATTTGAGCCGATTTACAAAAAGAGAATATGGGGCGGACAGAAGCTGCGAGAGGTATTCAACAAAGATATTCCGCCTTTTGAAAAAATCGGTGAAAGCTGGGAATTGGCTGATTTGCCGGATGATAAATCCGTAATCGCAAACGGTGAATTGACCAGTCAAACTCTTAACTCCGCAATCAAAAAATATCCGGAAGAAATAACAGGTGATAAGAATTTCTCAGGGCATTTTCCGCTGCTGATTAAATTCATCGACGCCGAGGACATCTTGAGTGTGCAGGTTCACCCTGATTCACAAACCTGTCGCAGAATGGGCAAAGGCAACCCCAAAACTGAGTGCTGGTATGTCATATCCGCTGTGCCAGGAGCCGTGATTTATAAAGGGCTCAAAAAAGGCGTAACAAGAGAAGAATTTTCCAAAGCGATAAAAAAGGGCAGTGTTGCCGAACTGCTGGAAAAAGTGCCGGTTGAGACCGGTCAGTGCCACTTCCTTCCCGCCGGCACCGCCCACAGCATCGGAGCGGGTTTATTAATTGCCGAGATTCAAACGCCGTCTGATACGACATATCGCGTTTTTGACTGGAACAGAGTTGATGATACCGGCAAAGCCAGGCCGTTGCATATCGAGGAAGCATTGGAAAGCATTAACTTTAACGCTGCAGGCAGCAATTTTCCGATAACCACCGTAGGTCGATTGGTTGATTGTGAATACTTCAAAATAGACAAAGGACATCAGGCCAAAGGCTGCGAAACGCTTCTTTCGCCAGGCAAAATGAAAACGCTGATTATTTTAACCGGCTCTGGAGAAATCCTCGGAGACGATGAGGTTTCTGTTGAATTCAGGGTGGGTGATTGCTTGCTTGTACCTGCTGCTTACGAAGGAGCGATGCAATTCGCCGACGATACACAATACCTGATAGTATCTTTATGAGAAAGAAATGAATAGTTTCAAAACCAGCAACAACCTTCGGTTTTCTGATGTAAATTTGGGAATTGTATGCCCGATGGCCAACGAACGGTCGACCGCCGTAGAATTTGTAAAAGCAGTGCTGGAACAGTGCAGAGGTTTCAAATCTGTAATGTTTTTTGCAGTCTTGGACAATGCCTGCAAAGATGGCACCATTGATTTACTCAAAGAGCTTCAGAATAAAGTGCCCCAGCTTAAAGTAATATGGGCCCCCGAGGATAGATGTGTTGTGGATGCGTATGTCAGAGGATATCGAGAGGCCTTAAATGCCGGTTGCGACTGGATATTGGAAATTGACGCGAGTTTCAGCCATCATCCTTCACAAATCCCGCAGTTTTTTGATAAGATGGCCGAAGGGTATGACTGTGTTTTCGGCAGCCGTTTCTGTAAAGGCGGAAAATTTACGGAGGCCCCGTTGAGCCGTTATTTTATTAGTTATGCCGGGAGCGTCCTGACCAATCTTTTGCTCGGCACAAGACTCAAAGATATGACTAGCGGCTTCGAGATGTTCACCAATGCCGCCCTGCGGAAAGTAGTGGACAAAGGAATTCAATCGCGAGGACACTTTTTTCAGACTGAAATAAAAACATATTGTCGAAATATGCGCATAGTCGAAGTGCCGATACACTATCGTGCACCCAGCCAGAACGTAAATTTTGCAGTTATTATTGATGCATTTAGTAATTTATTTCGATTATTTGGAAAACGGCTTGCTGGTAATTTATAATTTTTGACGGGAAAACACTCAGTTTTATGAAAGACAAAGTTTGTGTTATTGTGACATCTATTGCTGCTCCCAACAAGATTCTTCAGCAATTGGCCCAGGGCTGTAGTGAAAGAGAATATCACTTCATTGTTATAGGTGACCAGGCCAGTCCCGCCGAATTTCATCTTGATGGCTGCGATTTTTATGATTTGAAAAGACAAAAGCAAACAAAGCTAAAATTTGCTCAATTGTGTCCGACAAGGCGCTATGCTCGAAAAAACATCGGCTATCTTCTCGCAATTAGAGATGATACATCGATTATTATTGAAACCGACGATGATAACATTCCTTATCAGCAGTTCTGGGATAGACGGCAGCGAATTCAAAACATTCCGGTTCTCCAGAACGGTGGTTGGGTAAACGTTTATCGCTATTTTACCGACAAGAATATTTGGCCTCGCGGCTTTCCTCTGGAAAAAATTCAGGAACAGGTTCCTCCATACCAGTCGCTTAACGCAACGGAAATTGATTGTCCTATTCAGCAGGGATTGGCCGATGAGAACCCTGATGTTGATGCGATATATCGTCTTGTTTTACCGCTTCCACAAACCTTTACAACAGAGCGTCGAGTTGCACTAACTAACGGCTGCTGGTGTCCCTTTAATAGCCAAAACACCACGTGGTGGCCAGACGCATTTGAACTGCTTTATTTGCCGTCATATTGCTCTTTTCGAATGACGGATATTTGGCGAAGTTTCATCGCGCAGAGAATTGTCTGGCTCAATAACTGGGCAGTTTTATTTCACGAACCGACTATGAAACAGGAACGAAACGTACATAATCTGCTGCGGGATTTCAACGACGAAATACCCGGCTACCTGCACAATAGCGAAATCCGCGAAGCTTTGGAGTCTCTGCCTCTGGAATCAGGCATTGAAAAAATCAGCGATAACCTTAAACTCTGTTACGAAAAATTAGTCAATATGTCCTTAGTCGGTCGGGAAGAATTACAGTTACTTGACGCCTGGCTTGGAGATATTGAGCAATTCCGTTAATATTCTCATAATCTAGGC
>CAIYOL010000231.1 GCA_903927855.1 uncultured Planctomycetota bacterium | reverse complement strand
CTCTGCATCTGCCCGCCCCCCATCCCGTTTCTCGTAACGATAGGTGTCCCCAGTCTGATGCCGCTGGTAATCGCCGATGGCTTCTTGTCGTAAGGCAGCCGCATTTTATCCACGATTATACCGCACTCTTCAAGACATCTCTGCGCTGTCACGCCCGTCAAACCCTCCCGCGACTTTCCTGCGTCCATCAGAATCATATGATTATCTGTCCCTCTTGTGAGAACGTCAAGCCCCAAATCAAGCAAATCACCTGCCAGTTTCTTCGCATTTTCCACGATTCTGAACTGCCTGCTCTTGTATTCATCGGTAAGCATTTCCTTGAAGAAAACCGCTTTAGCCGCTATGTGGTTCAAATACGGCGTCCCCTGCACCCCCGGAAATGTCGCATCCTCAATTCGCTTCCACAAAGGCATATCTTTTCCCTGCACCTTTATCGTTTCTTCGTATTCTCTTCCAATCAGTATAAGGCCGCCCCTCGGCCCTCCCGGCTTATATGTGCTCGTTGTTGTAAAATGTGCATAGTTCATCGGCGATGGATGTGCGCCGGCCATAACTAATCCCGATATATGCGAGATGTCCGCCAGAAGATATGCTCCCACTTCATCCGCAATCTCTCTGAACTTCTTGAAATCTATCGTCCTGACGTAAAAAGAGGCACCGCATATAATCAGTTTGGGTTTCGCTCTGATTGCCTTGTCCCTGATAGCATCGTAATCCAAAAGAAAAGTCTTCTTATCGACGCAGTAATTCTCCACGTCAAAAAACCTGCCTGTGAAGGAAACCGCGTCCCCGTGCGAATAATGTCCCCCCTGCTCCGAACCGAGACTCAATATCTTGTCGCATTTTTCCAGCACCGCTGTAATTACAATGTGGTTGGCGCCAGTGCCCGAATGCGGCTGAACATCTGCATATTGTGCTCCGAACGCCTCTTTGGCCCTGGCAATCGCAAGGCTCTCAACCTCGTCAATAACTCCGCAGCCGCCGTGAAACCTCGCCCCCGGAAAACCCTCTGCCGTTTTGTTCTGAACGACCGAACCCAGCGCCGCCAAAACCGCCCGCGAGCATTGGTTCTCCGCAGCCAGAAGCTCTATGTTGCTTTGTAGTCTTTCATACTCTTTTTTTATCAGCCCATAAACCTGGGCGTCGGCCTCCCTCAAAGCACCAAATTGCCCTTCATGATATTCTTCAAAGCTTGTCATTCCACACCCGCTAATTGTTCAGCTGAAAAAACTCCTGACAATATCGTTAAACGTCACATAAAGAATAAGTCCAATCACAAGCACCCAGCCGACCGAAGCAATTTTCTCCTGAACACGCACACTGACTGGAGAACCTTTGATTTTCTCAATTAGCAAAAATACTATAAACCCTCCGTCAAAGGGTAGCAGTGGTAAAATATTAAACACCGCGATAGAAGCGCTTATCAAACCAAGAAAGTAGGCGTAGTCTATCAACGGCCGTTCGGCAACAATCCTGTAACTGAAGGTAAGAATGCCGACAGGCCCCATAAGACCCTTTGGGCTGAAAATCCCCGTCGCCAGCCCTTTTAATGTTATGTACGCTTGAGCGATAAACATAACCGTCTTCCTGTATCCCATCCCGATTGCATCAACCGGCCCAGAAGCTTTGTAAAGTCTCTCCAAATTTTCAAGCGGAACAAAGTCGACAAAAATCGATTTGACCGCCGTAAATTTCTCATCCGCTTTCACATCCAGCGCAGCGCCGCCGGTTTCCTTCTCACCCGCACGATAAGCAATCTCGATACGCTTACCGGCGCTTCTTTTGATTTCACGGGCAACATCGTAAAAACTTGATACCTTGACCCCGCCAACAGCGGTTATCACTGCGCCGCGGGGAATCTCCAGCTTAACTGGCCAATCTTCAGTAGAAACTGTCTTGGCTACAACCGGATGCTCGGCATCAAACGCCGGCACAAGGAATATGCCGATTACCACACGCCCGTCTTTCTTTGAACGTTTGGGCGTAACCGTAATGGTAAGCTCCTTTTCCACTCCGTTTGAATCTGCACGTAATACCCTTATCGGCAGTTCCTTATTTTCGTGTTTTGTGGTAACCTCGCGTAGCTCCTTATAGGTAGGATTCTCTACATCGCCAGCCGCAAGAACAATATCCCCGCTTTGCAGTTCCTCCCTTGCCTCGACACCTTTGTCTTTCTTCTCGCCGTTGAACAACGCCTTGAGCCTTTTTTCGGTTGATGGTAGCTCTTTTGAAACATCTTCCAGCCGCAAACGCGGTACCATCGAGCAAATTTGCCCGGTTTCGGATTTGGCCTCTTCTCCCGTCTCGGCTGCTATCAAACTTAGTTTAATTTTTGCTTCAATCTCACTTTTGCTGCCATCTTCGACACGCTCAGCCTTAACCGTCACCGCAGGTTCAATAGAATCTTGAGCTATTTTTTCAAACTCCCAATAACTCCGCACGCCCCTGCCGTCGACAGATTCAATTCGGTCACCGGGACGCAGCCCCGTCTTTTCATACAATTCGTTAGCCTCGGAAACCTTCGCAACAGTCAAACTCTGTGGCGAAACGATACCAAACTTTTTTACTTCATCCCCGGGCTTCTGTTCAGCCTCAAGTACATAATCTTCAATACCGCCGTCCTCGTGTCTCACTTTTAATGCGACCTTTTCATCCTTGCCCGACAAAGCCGCCGCCACCGCAATATCGTAATAATCCAGGTTCCTGCTTCTCCCCTCTATCTCGATTATTTCGTCACCCGCTGTCAGACCCGCACGGGCCGCAGGCGAATCCGGCACCACTCCTCCGACCACCGCAGGCACTCGATTTATACCGATTAGAAAAACAATCATAAAAACTACAAGGGCGCTGATAGCATTAAAAACCACCCCCGCTGCTATAACAGCTATACGGGCGCTGACTGACTTATTGGCAAACGAACGCGGGTCAGTATTTGCCTCGACACTGCCGACATCTTCCTGGCCGAGCATCTTGACAAAGCCGCCGAACGGGATAAGGCCGATGCGGTATTCGGTTTCGCCGGGCTTTTGCGG
>CAIYOL010000230.1 GCA_903927855.1 uncultured Planctomycetota bacterium | reverse complement strand
GCCAAAATTATTATGAGCTTCTGCAAGATTCGGCTTGATTCTCAGCAGTTTATTAAATTCTTCGACGGATTCGTCGAATCTGCCTGTGTTGCTTAAACAAGTTGCGTAGTTGCCGAGAATTATGTAATTGTTTTCAGTAATCTGCAGGGTATGCTCAAACAGCGTGAGACTATTCTTCCAGTATCTTACCTGTCGCGAGGCGACAAAGGCCGAGGCTGCCAATACAGTGATTGCTGATAAAGTCAATACGATGTTTCTATATCGCCATTTCGGGACAAATTCTTTTGCGCTCCATGCGATGATAATAAATAATCCTGTTAACGTCATATAGGTGTATCTGTCTGCCATGGTCTGCGAACCGACCTGGACCAGGCCGATTACAGGCACAAGTGTACCAAAATACCATAACCATCCGACCGCCAAAAACCTGTGACGCCGGGCCTGATATATAAAACATATCGAAATCACTAAAATCACTAATCCGCAGACTATGACCTTGGTTTCAGACAATTCGTTGCCGTGATACGGATAGAGAACTGCCAGCCCGCTGGGCCAAATCATCTTTGCAATATACGAAACGTAAGAGACAATGGCGTTATTGATTCTGACTCCCGGCCCGAAGATTTCAATGCCGGCCATTGCGCCGCTGCTTTTCTGGACCAGAAATGTTACTACGCAGAAGGCGAACGAGCAGATAAAAAATGGTATTTTTTCAATCAGTAGTTTATGAGAAAATTTCCGTTGGAGCGGCCAGTAATCAAGCAAAAGCAGCACGAATGGCACGGTGACGAGCATGGGTTTTGACATAAGACCCAGCACGAACAACACAATTGCCGCCGGATACCATTTAAGCTTTGAATTCTCGACATAACGGCTGTATGCCCATATCGTCAACATCCAGAAAAGGGTGCTCAGCACGTCCTTGCGCTCGGAAACCCAGGCGACTGACTCAACGTGCAGAGGATGCAGTGCAAAGGCCGCGGCGACAAATGCGCTTGGCCAAATCGCGCCGGTCATTCGCACAAGAATACAGAATAGAAGGAGGGTGTTTGCGATATGAAGCAAAACGTTTATTAAGTGGTGCCCACCTGCCCACTTGTCGAAAAGCTGATAATCGAGTGTATGAGACAGCCACGTAACGGGGTGCCAGTTGCCCGCGTAACTCGCAGTGAAAGCCCAGCGAAAGCTCTCGCCGTTTAGACCTGATTGTATATTCGCATTGTCGGTTACGTAAATGTCGTCATCGTACTTGACAAACTCATATTTGTAAACCGGCCAATATATCACAACAATTGCCGCGACAAGGCAAACGCATACTAGGAAAAACCGATATCTGTCAGATTGTTCATCCATCCTTTTAAACCATCACGTGAGAACGATATCAAACAAAACTATCAAAGTAGGATAGTTCATGTTCATGGATATTCCGTGAGTTAACATTCAAGTCATCGTACATACCTCGCCAGCTACTCTCAACGGTAAAAACTCATCGGTAACACCGAGCGTTTCTGATTATAACTTACTCGCCAGTAATTTTTTGTTTCTTATTTTCGTGTTGTTGCTGCCTCCAGCAGACCTCGTACCTTGGCATCATTGGGATTGATTTTCAATGCCTGCCGGTATTCCTCTATTGCTTCGCGGAGTCTGCCTTGCCGTTCGAGCAGAATGCCTAAATTGCGATGCATCTCGACGTCATCCGGCTGGGCGCTCAGCACAATCCGAAACTCTTTTATCGCTTCGTCGATTTTGCCTGCGCCGGCCAGCCCAATCCCAAGGTGTCCATGCGCGGTTGCGTTGTTCGGCTCAAGTTCAAGAGCCTTTTTGCAGGTTTCGACGGTCTCGTCGAATCTCGCCAGCTTATTAAAAACCGCGGCAAGATTTAAGTAGGCATCAATAAGATGCTGTTCAATTTTAATAGCTTGTTTGTAACAGGAAATTGCATCTTCAAGTTTGCCCTGCTTTTTCATGGCGTTGCCCATGTTGTAATATGCCTCCGCGAAGTTGGGCTTATATTTTATGGCCAGTTTGAAGTGCTCGATGGCCTCCTGAACTCTATCGACCTTTAATAGAACATTGCCAAAATTATTATGAGCTTCTGCAAGATTCGGCTTGATTCTCAGCAGTTTATTAAATTCTTCGACGGATTCGTCGAATCTGCCTGTGTTGCTTAAACAAGTTGCGTAGTTGCCGAGAATTATGTAATTGTTTTCAGTAAT
>CAIYOL010000229.1 GCA_903927855.1 uncultured Planctomycetota bacterium | reverse complement strand
GCGGGGCTGGATATAAACGCCGAGCAGCTTAAAGAGCTTGAAAATGTCGTAAAACAAGCCGGCTTTACGGTTGTAACCAGATGCGTGGATATAACCGATACGAACAAACTCACGGAAACACTCGAGGGGTTGGCTGCGGAGTATAACGGGATAGGGATTCTGGTCAATAATGCAGGAATCACCCGCGATAAGCTGATAATACAAATGAATGAAGAGGACTTTGACAAAGTCATCAACGTGAATTTGCGTGCGGCTTTTATGGCAACGGTGGTAGCATCCAGATATATGGTCCGCAACAAGTTCGGGCGGATAGTAAATATAAGCTCAGTTGCGGCAGTTATGGGCCAGGCAGGCTCAAGCAATTACGCGGCGAGCAAGGCAGGCCTTATCGGAATGACAAAATCGGTGGCGAGAGAACTCGGCAAAAAGAATATCACCGCTAATTGCATTGCACCCGGCTTTATTATGACGGAAATGACAGAGGTGCTCCCGCAGGCGGTAAAAGACGCCGCGATGCAGGTAATCCCGGTCAAGCGGTTCGGCACAGTGGAGGATGTTGCCAAAGCCGTAGCGTTCCTCGCAGGCGATGAGGCAGGTTATATGACAGGGCAGGTGCTTTGCGTGGACGGCGGAATGGCGATGTAAAAAAATAAAAAAATGTTTGAAAGGAATCAACTTAACAGGTAATATACCCGCCTGCGAACGATAAATGTCATAAATAACTATTATCGCTGATTGTTAAAATTGTAAAATAAATTCCTATTTGTCTTAGGAGGTAAAACAAGTGAGCGCTGAGGATATTGATGTTCAGGCAATTGAAAACAGAGTAATTGAGATAATTAGTGAGCAAATGGGCGTAGATAAGTCTGAAATAACTCGTGAAACCTCGTTTATTAACGACTTGAACGCCGACTCGCTGGATACGGTCGAACTGGTCATGGAGTTCGAAGATGAATTTGATATGAGTATTCCGGATGAGGAAGCCGAGAAAATTCAGACGGTCGGCGCCGCAATTGATTACATCGCTAATATAGCACGTTCCAAAAGCCAGGAATAACGAACAAGTCCGGAGCATTATGAACAGGCGACGGGTAGTTATCACTGGCTTGGGGTGTGTTACCGCTTTGGCCGAGTCTGCTGACGGGCTTTTTGCTGCGTTGTGCGAGGGCAAAAGCGGCGTTTCCAACATAGAATCCTTCGACGTCAGCACATATCCTGTAAGGTTCGGGGGCGAAGTAAAAACCTTCGACGCGACGAAATACATCGACTTTCGTGAAAGCAAACGAATGGACCGCTTTTCGCAGTTTGCCGTGGCCGCGGCGGTACAGGCCGTGAATGACAGCGGGCTTGATTTCTCGAAGGAAGATACTACTCGCGCGGGCGTCATCGCGGCAACAGGCATAGGCGGCATCCATGAAATCGAACAGCAGCACATAAAACTGCTGAACAAGGGTGTAAGGCAGGTTTCGCCTTTTACCGTTCCAAAGCTTATGGCCAATGCCGGCTGCGGCAATATTGCCATTCGCTATGGCCTGCGGGGGCCCAATTTTTGTGTTGTCAGCGCTTGTGCTTCGAGCAATCACGCTATCGGCGAAGCTTTTTGCAATATTGTCTATGGACGAAGCGACATTGTGATAACCGGCGGTTCCGAAGCGGCCCTATCGCCGGTTGGGCTGGCCTCATTCTGTGCCGCGAGGTCGTTGAGCTTACGAAATGATGACCCTCAAAGAGCTTCAAGGCCGTTCGACAAAGACAGGGACGGCTTTGTTCTTGCCGAGGGCAGCGGTATTCTGGTTTTAGAAGAAGAAAGCCACGCCAGAAAACGCGGTGCGAAAATATACGCCGAACTTCTTGGCTACGGAGCGACCG
>CAIYOL010000228.1 GCA_903927855.1 uncultured Planctomycetota bacterium | reverse complement strand
TTGCACATATGACCCGGCAACAAAGGGCGGCGACGCACCCGACGGCCGAAAGGTAAAATCTACTTTACACTGGGTTTCGGCAAACCATTCGCTGCCTGCCGAGGTGCGATTGTATGACCATCTCTTTACAAGCCAAAACCCTGACGAGACCGAAGAAGGCAAAGACTTCACATCGAATTTAAATCTGAACTCGCTGGAAGCGCTGAAGGATTGCTGTGTTGAACCATTTCTGGCCAATGCGAAGCCATTATCTCGTTTCCAATTCGAGCGTCTCGGCTATTTCTGTATCGACCCCGATGGCAAAGAAGGCAAACTCGTATTCAATCGAACAGTGTCCCTCCGCGACGAGTGGGCGAAAATCCAGAAAGCACAAAAATAGTGGGACGATAGTTTAAGCCATCATCATTTGCCGAGGATCATTTTTACTGAGACCAGAAGCAGCACCACTCCGAATATCTTTTTCAAAGCCACGCCGGGGATTCCAATAGCAAGTTTGGCGCCGAGCAAACCGCCGATAAAAAAGCCCAGACATACGAAAGCCGCGATTTTCAAGTCGACAAAGCCCTGTTTGTAATACGCCATCGCAGCGAGCAGGCCGATTGGCGGAACCATCAAAGCCAGCGTTGTTCCCTGTGCGGTATGCTGCGAAAGGCCGAACAAAAGCACCAGAGCAGGGACAATAATTATTCCCCCGCCTATGCCGATTAGACCGCTGAAAATCCCTGCAACTACTCCCAATAGGATATAAAGAAATATATTCATAATTTCAACCTCACTCTGTCTAAGATTTTTCAGCCGAAAAGTTCTTCGAATTTTTTCTCTATATCAGTGCTTTCGCAAAGCACCTGGCCGACGAGAACCGCGCCTATGCCAACGGCCTTTAGCTTTTCTACGTCTGCCCGCGATTTTATCCCGCTTTCGGCCACGAGTTCACTTTTATTATCGACAAGCTCTGCCAGTCGGCCGGTTGTCCCCAGGTCCACCTTCATCGTGGCGAGGTTCCGGTTGTTGATGCCGAGGACACTGTATCCTTTCTTGGGAAAACCCACGAGACTACGGATCGCAAGCAGCGTATCGGCCTCGTGCACTTCCAGCAGGACCGTCAGCGTTAATTCTGCCGCCGTTATCATTAAATCCATCAGCTCGCCAGGCTTTAACGCCTCGGCTATCAGCAGTATCGCATCGGCCCCTGCAGCGCGGGATTCGTAGACCTGCCATGGGTCGATGATAAAATCCTTGCGCAAAATCGGCAAATCCACCACTTCTTTGATTTGTTTGATGTACTCGAGCTTGCCTTGAAAGTACTTCTCATCGGTAAGGACGCTAATTGCATCGGCCCCGCACTTCTGATAGACTCGCGCAATCGCCACAGCGTCGAAGTCCTCGCGAATGACCCCTGCCGACGGTGACGCCTTCTTGACCTCCGCAATGACATTCAGCCCTCTGCCGCTGTGCTTGGTGACGGCCTTGTAGAAATTTCGGCACTTAGGCATTGAGGCAATCTCCGCCTTAAGCTGCTCTTCGCTTCTCTGCGACTTGCGAAGCTCAACCTCGGCCTTTTTATCTTCTATTATTTTTTCGAGTATATTCGCCAAGCTATTTTACTCCTACTGCTTTAAAGAACGTGTAGTTAAACACGCCGTCACTTTCCGATGTCCGGTACAAATCAGCTATGCCTTTCTCCCAGCTTTTTTCGTCAATCATCCCGCTGCTGAGGGCTTGTTCTCTCACCCCTTCGACCATCGCGGTAAAAGTGTTTTTGGTGAAGCCCTCGACCATTTCCGGCCTGCTCGAATCGGCATAAACTGCTTTCGGAGTCACTCTAACATCCCTGAAACCGCATCCCGTTAGCAGAGGGTATAACTGCCGGCCGATTAAAGAGTTGCCTCCCGTTTTGGCCTGCAGGTCGATTAAGCACCGAATATTTCGTTTCGCGTATTCGCTGTCGGGATAAAAATAAGCCGAGCCGTGGTCTCCTTCGATTGCCGTCAGTGTTCCGCCGGTGCGCAACACTTTTTTCAATCTGATTAGTGCCTCGGCGGGGGCTTCCAGATGTTCGAGAACGAAACAGACGAATATATGGTCGAAGCTCTCCTCTGGAAAGGGGAGATTAAAAATATCGGCTTGCTGGAATTCCACGTTTGTCAGTCCCTTGCTTTGAATCAGTTGGCGCGCCTTTTGAAGCGATTCCTCCGAGATGTCTATACTCAGAAATTTTGCCGCGGGACTATTGGCTGCCAGTGTCACGGTCTTTGCGCCGATACCGCAGCCCGCCTCCAGCACTCTGCTGCCGGCTGGATACACTATGTCCCCATGAAGCAGCTCAGCCAGCGTCTTAGCCTGGTCTTCGAGTCTTTTGTCCTCGCGCACCGAGTACCCATGAACATAACTGGTTCGTTTCATAAGCGGTCTCAACCGGCCAATTTGACGTAGGCCATACGGACCTGACTGAGAGTGTTCTCGAGCATATTCTTCTCTTCCTCGGTCAGGTTGCCTTTGGTCTTTTCCTGGATGGTTTCGAGCATATCGATATTATATTTGGCCAGCTCCAGATCCGGCTCTTTGTCTTTTTGCCCCTCGACCTGTATAAGCCCCAGGGCAAACAATGCCTGCGTGACAAGCATACTTACCAGCGCAGCAAAATCACCCTCAGGCAGAGGCCCGCGATGGCCCTTGCCACGCGGTGTTTTTTCCTTCTCGGTTTTTTCCTGTTCTGCCAGTTTTTCTTTCTCTTTCTGGGCCTGCTGCTTCCAGTCTTCGTCAATTATAATTTTCTTCTCTTCTTTTTTTTCTTCTTT
>CAIYOL010000227.1 GCA_903927855.1 uncultured Planctomycetota bacterium | reverse complement strand
TCGCCGACCAAAACCGCCCGATTATGGAGCGGATCCGCCAGTGCACCCGCCACAATCTCTGAAGCGCTCGCAGAATAACTGTTTATCAGTATAATTAATGGATAATTTGGATGAGTTCCTTCCTTGTGTGCCCATGCGTATGTCGATGACACCCACGACCGAGGCCGTGTTATCACTATCGGGCCTTCTTCAAGAAACTTGTCAGCTACCTCTATCGCAGTATTTAAAAGTCCGCCGCTATTAAATCGCAAATCCAGAATCAAACCATTCAAACCTTCTGCCTCAAGCTGATTGAGGGCATCTTCAAGGTCTGAAGCGGTCTTCTCGGAAAAACTGGTAATATGAACATAACCGATTTTCTTGCTTTTATCAATCATATACAGCCATTTGCCTGTTTCGGTCCTTTCCCAGCCCCGAATTGTCGGAACGGTTATCTTCGCTCGGGTTATGGTAATGTCCCTTGCATTCTCCTCGCCAGGCCGCCTTATCGTCAATCTCACTTTTGTACCCGCAGGACCAGTAATATTCTTAACCGCACACGAAAGACTCATATCCTTCGTTTCAACCCCATTTATATTTTCTATCACATCATCCGCATCAAGACCGGAGTTATATGCAGGAGTATCAGGCAAAAGACTCGACACCGTCAACACCCCTTTTTCTTTTGAAATCTCTATCCCGATACCCGTAAATTCGTTGGTCATTGCCTTTTCAAAATCATTCACCTGCTTGGGCCAAACTATAACCGTATAAGGGTCAAGTGCGGATAGCGATGCCTCTGCAAACTGTGCAATCAGAATTTTGGGCGGTAATTCCACGGTCGTTGTGTTCAGTGCCAGCACCTTTTCAAAAATATCTATAAACTTATCTTTGCTCACTTCCATCGGCGACTTCTCTATTTCATCTAAAATCGCCGTCAGGCCGCTCGACCATGCCGAAAGTTGACTCTCGCCGTTGTTGATGCCTGATTCGGCTAATGAGCGACGAGCATCGGGCGACAAATTCGTCACCTCAGCCAATAATTCGCAGCGTTTGATAGCTTCAATCGCCAGATGGCGATAATCAATAATATTGCTGACGTAATCTAATCTCAGCGCATCAATCGACCGCACAAACATCTCTTTCTTCACGTTTTCGTAACGTTCCTCGTGGCTCTCACAGGGACTATCTTGAAATGACGCCGCTATATTGGCCTTTTCTATAAGCTGCTCCGCATGGTCGGAATACGCCTTATTATTTTCATCGATGGCCTGTAGCCAGCTGTAGCACATTGCGTATGCGTCAAGCCACTGGCCCTTCGACTCCAATTCACTCGCTTTATCTATCGCTCTTTGAAAACTCTGCCGTGTGGATGGCTCAGACAACAGCTCGGCCTTCTGCGTCTTATCTGCAAACTCGCTCACCTTGGCAATAACTGATAACGCCTTTGAAATATCATTTACATCATTTACGTCGTTCACATCGTTCACATCATTGGTATCTGCTGCGACCTGAAGCTTCTCCAGTTCAGCTACTCTCTCTGCGTACGCCTCTTTTATAGCCAACCTGCGACGTTCGCTTATATCCTTGTATTCCCGTACAATCTCCGCTAATTGGCTCAGTTGAGACTGTACGACATCGTTGACATCCCCACCGCCAGCCGAATTTACCAGCTCCCCTGCAGTATCGAATTGGCCTTTGGCAATCAGCCCACAAGCCGTTTTAACAATGTTGGGGTCTGCTACTGTTTCAGTTTTCGGAATTTCAACGATCGCTGGTTGCTCCGGCACTCGGCAACCAATCAACCCGCAAAAAATCACCGCTAAACAGACCGGCAAAATCAAATATTTATTTCTTGCTCGCAAATTTCGTATCTCACATATTCTGGCGTATGACACAGACCCAGTACACATTAAGCGTATTTACCTGCACTCCGCCGCCTTGCCGGCGCAGCCCAAAATATGCAGCTTATGCTTAACCATCTCTTTAATAGCATCCCTGCCCGGGCCAAGGTATTTACGCGGGTCAAACTCAGCGGGTTTCTCCGCAAAAACCTGCCTGATTTTAGCCGTTAGAGCCATTCGTAAATCTGTATCGATATTGACCTTGCACACTGCCATCTTCGCTGCCCGCTTTATTGCCTCCTCAGGCACGCCCATAGCATCGGGCATCTTGCCGCCGTACTTGTTGATAAGGTCCTTGAATTCCTTAAGCACACTGCTCGAACCGTGCATAACTAACGGAAATCCGGGCAGTTTATCAGCTATCTTCTGTATAACATCGAAGGCCAGCTTCGGCTCACTTTTGAACTTGTAGGCGCCGTGGCTGGTTCCACACGCCACCGCCAGAGAATCACAGCCGCTTTTCTCGACAAACTCTACCGCCTCTTCGGGGTCCGTCAGGTGCTTGCTGACATCGTCAATTCCAACCACATCTTCCTCAATTCCCCCTAACTGACCCAGTTCTGCTTCAACCGACACGTCGTGTTGATGCGCATATTCAACTACTTGTTTGGTAACTCGAATGTTCTCCTTGAGCGGCAATTTTGATGCATCTATCATAACCGACGTAAAACCGTCATCGACAAACTGCTTGCATACCTCGAAAGAATCGCCGTGGTCTAAATGTGTTACGATAGGAATGTCTGGATTTTCCTTCACCGCCACATCGATAATGGCCAGCAAATAGCTGATTTTTGCGTAATCTCGCGCGCCTCGGGATATCTGCAGTATCAGTGGTGCCTTTTCTTCGGCTACCGCATCCACAATCCCCTGCGTGATTTCCATATTGTTCACATTGAACGCTCCGATTGCATAGCCGCCCTTATAAGCCATCTTAAACATTTTTTCGGTGCCAACCAATGCCATATCTTTTCTCCTTATAAAACCTGAAAAAACATAAAAAGCTCAAAAATTTATTACATTTTCTGCCGTTTTAATATCCCTCTGGCCCGGTCAAATTCGTACAGTTTCGCTGCCCAAACCCCATTCCCGGGATACCCTGAGGCCATACACTAAATACGACTGCGTTACTCTTCAGCGACTCATCCGCACTGTACGTCAGTGCCCAGTACACCCTGTGATACCGTCGGATAAGCGATATGTCACTGCGTACAGTTTTGCCATAGTCAAAATCAGTCTGCTGCGAGACAACCACCGTATACCTCGGGTCAATTTCATAAGTGACCGCAAAAGTAAACATATTTGAGCCTTTTTCCCCGAGCCCATTATCAAACCGTCTTAAATATCTGCTGCCTATATAATAGCTCAAATTAGGCCAACACATACGAGAAAAACCTATATTAAATTGCTGAAAAACTCCGCTCTTAATATCAAAATCCATATCACTCAATAATGCCGTAGTATCACTTACACGCCACATATAATCCGCACAAAAGCTGTCTCGACTTGGCCCAAATACATTGCTGCTGCGCCTGTCTCGTGACGACGATGTAAATTGATTCGCCAGTGGAATAAACGGCTTGTTCCAGATAAATCGGTCAGGTCCCGCTGTTGTATCACCCTGATTATTAACCCACGTAATGTCCGTATCCAGCCGCATCCAATCGACGGTTTCCATCTTATCACCGGTGCCTCGCTTGGTTTGCAATCGCTGTGAAATACCTGCGCTAACTGTATCACGTTGTTCAGCAACTGAATCGCTCTGAATGTAATTGACGGCAACCAAATAGGGGCTTATGATGTGCCGCAATTGATTCAAATCCCAAAGCCGAGACTTTACATTAGGATAAACCTTCCAGTATGGCTGCAATGATGCACGAACACCGCCCTCGCCAATCCAAACGTTATTTTCGCCGTCCACCGTTGAGCCGTCGATATCCGTGTGGAAGCCGAGGCCGTCGTCATGCGCCCACGTTCCTGCCGCAAAAGGCACCACTTTCACCTTGCCAATCTTCATTGGCATATCAACCTCGTTCCTCGTCGACGCAAAGGTAAAGAACTCTTGCGAACCAGGGTGTGCGTGGGAAGTTCCGTAACGCTGACGGAATCGGCTTATCTGATTATCGCTGTAGAATGTCAGCTTATCGTCAAGAAACGACTGACCTGTCCAGTGGAACTCCGCAGTAGGCAGCTCTTCCAGCTTGTCTTCAAAATTGTTTATTCGGGCCTTGCCCAAAATGGAAATGCCCCAGTTATCTTGGATACGTTTCAAATGAACGATTGTCTCCTGCTCATGGCCGACATTAAACTCGTTGCGATAAAAACTTTCTAAAAAATGCTCATCGGACAAATAACTAACCTCGGTAGTAAGCTGCCAGTTGTAAGGCAGAAACTGTCTGTGCTCCCAAAGAAATCGGCCGCGAAGATCGTGCTGCGGCTCAAGATCTCTTCGCGAATCAATCCTGCCAAGGTCATCTTCGCCTCTATCCCGTATAACATAACCTAACATCTTGCCGAAGTAATTCTCTCTTTCATAATCTATCTCTGCGCCGGTACCGACGCCGCGTTTGCTATAATAATCCAGCATGTAAGTACTGTCCGTTCCCTTTGGCTCTCGCAATCCCAATAGTCTCGCCAAGTACCACCGCGTCTCCACCAATGTCCCCCAGTTTTTGTCACTACCAACACGTGCGCTTTTGATGGGAACATCCGGCCTTTCAAAGTTGGCACGCATACCAGGCCAATAAAATAGCGTTTGCTTGCCGGACTTAAAGCGAACATCACGCATTTGGACATCATAACTGTCCCTCGAGACCCGACCCTTCTGGGCGTCGATAGCCGTCGTATCAGTAATAATCACACTTGAAGCCGTAAGAGAAATCTGCGGCAGATAAAATTCACTGCTTGTTACCATGGCGTTCTCAGCAGAAAACTTATCCTCTGCTATCTGCCGTAACTTCACCGCACGAACATATATCGGAATACCTCGCTCCACATCGAAATTCCTCAACACCGCATTTACGGCAATCGCCCTTTTGTCCTGAAAATCGTAATACATCTCATCTGCCCGAATCGTCCGCTGCCCCTCGGTCATCACAACGTCTCCGGACATATAAATTGCTCGAACACCACCCTTGGTCAAAGCTTCCTCTCCTTTAGGTTCCTCTCCGCCGGATAGTGCCGCTCCGGAATAAAATATAACTGCCGTATCTGCCTCCAATTCCAGTAGTCCTCCTGTCTCATCCTGCTTCTGCCACACATAGAACCTTCCCACCACCGTTGCAACATCTGTCCCGTCTGGCGCCTCGGTTCGCTCTATCTTTGGTGCAACCTCACCTGCAGGTGCTATATTAACCGGATACCTAAAGTGCGGCCCCTTCTCTTTCGTCTCCGCAACTGCTTCAGTCGGCTTGACTGGCTTTTTCCCGCCACCACCAAACATCATTTCAAGTAAGCCGGGCTGCTTTGGCTTTGCAGAAGCCGGCACTTGCTCTTTCTCTGCTTTGGGCGAAGCAGCAACTGCCTTCTTCTCGGCTCCGGCAGGAACTGTAACCGCTTCTTTCTTATGCTTGGTGGAAACAACAGCCGCTTCTTTTTTAGGCTTGGAGGGAGTAACAACCACTTCCTTTTTAGGCGGTCTTTCTTGGTGAATCTCCTCTTTCGGCAGTTCTGGCACAATCGCCTCCGGCTGGACAACAAACTTCGGCCCGCTCGGTATAATTACCGCCTCAGCTCTTTTATAAAGCTCTAATCCTCGGGGGTCGGCATCCTCTCTTTTGTCCGCCGTTACAAAAACCTCGCCGCTCACATCAAACTGAACTGCCATCGACTTGCTGTCCTCGACTACTGCCCGGCTCAAATCGGTTGTCTTGGCGCTTTCGCCTTTTTTAACCGACACGTTGCCTTCAAGATACGCCTTTACCTTATAATCTACTCTGCTTTCACCTAAAAATTCTGTGGTTGACCCTTTCACCCATATAACCGCGCTATCGCTATGAAATTGATTAGCACCTATCGACATCGAAAATACGCCTTGGAAAACAAGTATATGTTCGCCGCTGTCGCTTCTGTAGCTCATAACCTCACGTCCCGACAGCTGCAAATCCTGACCCACAAAGGCCTGGGCTCTTTGCTGAGAAACCTCACCTTCGGCGGCAAACGCAGCCGCCCCTCCCGCCACAACCACCGCAACTAAAATAATTAACTTGTTTTTTCGCATCCTTACGTCTGCATTTCGCATCCCGTACTCCATTATTTTCTTACGAAATACGCAGCACGGAATTATAACCATCTCCTTCAGGCAAAGCCAATAAAAAACATAAAATGGGAAGCCACCTGCCCCGAGCGTGGTCGAAAGCGTTGAATCAAATAGTTTGCCACTTATCCCTTACTGCGGTAAAATAGTTAAAATAAACAGCCAAATTACTCTAAACAGAGGTGATATATATGTCTGAACAATATCCCGCTTCGGCAAAAGTCTATTCAACCGAAAACCTTGGCAATTGGAGCATTCTCGATATGCTGGCCTACTTTGAGGAAAAAGGTGCTATGAGGGTCTCCGATTTGCACATCAAAGTCGGCGTACCGCCAGTTTACCGCATCGATGGCGAACTCGTAAAACTCAAAGGCCTCGTCGTTACCGAAGAGATTGCAAAGCAGCTTATTTACCCCCTTTTAAGCGACGAAAACCTAAGCAAGCTCCAAACCCAATACAGCACAGACAGCTCTTACAGATTCGGCTCTCTCCAGTTCCGCATAAACGTCTTTAAGGAAAATGACGGCATCTGTGCCGCAATCAGGGCTCTATCTCTGCACATCCCGAAAATAGAATCTATCGGCTTTCCTAACGACATCTGGGAGGACATCCTCGACCGAAAGCAGGGACTTGTACTCATCACAGGCATCACCGGAGCCGGCAAATCCACAACCATCGCATCCCTAATCGACCGAATCAGCGAAAAACACGCCTGCAGAATCATTACCATCGAAGACCCCATAGAGTATATTTATCAGCAAAAGCATTCCATCGTCTCCCAGCGCGAAATCGGAAAAGACGTTATATCCTTTGCCGATGGTTTAAGAGCAATGCTTCGTGAAGACCCCGATGTAATTTTTGTCGGCGAAATGCGCGACCCGGAAACCATTGCCATGACGCTTATGGCCGCAGAAACCGGCCACCTCGTATTCTCTACCCTCCACACAAGAGACGCCACCGGCACCATAACTCGTATCCTCGATTATTTCCCTTCTTCCAGACATAACGAAATCCAGAATCAACTCTCCCTCGGACTTGCCTACATCATCAGCCAAAAGCTCATCCCAAAAAAAGATGGCAAAGGCCGGCTCATCGCAATGGAAATTCTCAACAATAGAAACTACGCCTGCGCAAACCTCATACGAACCGGAAAAATCGAGCAGCTGTATTCTCAAATGCAGACAAAAACCAAAGGCGGATCCGATGAAAAAATGATAACAATGGAAAAGCATCTCGCAATGCTCGTAAAAGAGGATAAAGTTGACCTCCTCGAAGCTCAAAAATGGGCCAACAATATCCTCAGCTTTGCTGACGTTATGAAACGTGGCTGACGCCGCATCCTAATGAAATCCCGGCAAAGGCAAAGGAGGTGCAAAATCCGGCACCGTCTGCATCTTCTCTCCCGTGCTCTGCCAGTTATATTCCCAATAGTTTTTTTTGTCTGACGTAATAGTTACTTTGCCGACAGCGTTGTACTCGTTGTCAAGCCATCCAGTTACATATATCAAGCCGGTCGCGGTTTTGATTTTGTCGGTCTTTGAATCTGTCACCATAATAAGAGATTCACCCTTCGCTATAAAGTAAAGTTTCCTCGGGTCTTCTCCGTCTTTGTCTCTGTAAATTTTTGTAGGGTCAATATTACCTCTAAATCGCGACCCCACAACCTCCCACGTTATACTAGGCTCGGGGTTGTACTTGCCGTCCCAAATACCCTTTATTCGACCATCGGTCAAAATGAACATCTCCACCCCGCCCTTGACCTCATTACCTTCCGTTATCCGACCATCAAAACCTAAATTGTCCAAAATCTTGGGCTGCCCTTCCTTGGGCTGTTTGACTTTCTCGCCGAACGGAACTAATCGGCGTTCCCCGTTCCACGGCATACCTGAACCAGACCCAGGTATCAATGCCATAGGATCTAACCAGATAAAAGCGCCGATAATGCAGACTATAAGAACCATTAGTATAAGAATATATCCTTTGCGATCGGTGCCTGACACCCCCTTTAACTTCATAATCTGCATAACGCCTCCCTTCTTATTCAATTATAAAATAACTTGTGGTTAATCTTAAAAACAAAACGAGATAAATGCACAGAAAAAAATAAAAATTTCTGCTCAAACCGTATGCCTTAGAATATCTTCTTGTATATGTGGCAGTATGGAGATGACCCTGCCTTCTCGTAGTAATCTTGGTGATATTTCTCCGCAGGCCAGAACTTCCCCGCAGGTACTATCTGTGTCTTGACGTCGTAACCCTTTTTCTTAAGCTCTCCCACTAACCTCTCGGCAACCTCCCGCTGCTGTTCGTTCAAATAGAAAATCGCCGACCGGTACTGCGTCCCCACATCAGGCCCCTGCCGATTGAACTGCGAGAAATCGTGTGTCTCAAAAAACAGCTTCGCAAGTTCCTCATAACTCGTTTTTGTGCTGTCATATTCGACCTCAACCGCTTCAGCATGTCCCGTCTTGCCGGTGCAAACTTGCTTGTATGTCGGATTGTCCGTTTGGCCGCCCGTGTACCCAACCGTCGTGGATATTACGCCTGGTGCTTGTTTGAAATAATACTCCGTCCCCCAGAAACACCCTGATGCAAATATTGCTTTCTCCGTCTGTTGCTCCGGCACAAAATTCATCGAAATGGAGTTCACGCAATAGCGAACATTCTTCGTCGTCATTCCCTCACCCAAAAATATATGTCCCAGATGCGCCCCGCACTTCGCGCAAGTAGTTTCCGTCCTGACGCCGTCCGCATCTTTTTGCCATTTCACAGCCCCTTTAATCTCCTCATCGAAGCTCGGCCAGCCGCACTCGGATTTAAACTTCGATTCCGACTTAAACAGCTCCGCCCCGCATCGTTTGCACGTATAAACACCCTTCTCGAAATAGTTGTTATATTTCCCGCTGAAAGGCATCTCTGTCCCTTTATGAACTATGACCCGCTCTTCCTCCGCCGTTAATTTATTAAAACCTTTATCCATACTCCGCTCCTTTTGCTTCTTGGTTTGTGATAGCAGGAAACACCCTCCTGCTGCAACGCAAACCAGCATCGTAAAAACCCAAAATCTTCTAATTGTTCCTTTTTCTGCCTCCATCTTCAACCGTCCTTCACATTATGAGTATATGTTCTCTATTATTTATACTCATAATCTGTCCCCTCAGTTCGCATTAGAGATAGGTTGCCTCTTAATTCTAAATCGCCCCCGAATTGACCTCTTAATTATCGTGTTCCACAAAAATCAGTCCCTCAACATTGAATCCCAAATCTCGCGATGTCTTAACCAGCTTATCAATCACTGCGCCGCTTAGTGTCTTCTCGCGGCCTAATATCCACAAATAAGACCTGTTAGGACCGCAGACTAATGCGTATGAGTAGTTCTCGTTGTCGAGAGAAATGACATTATAGCCGCCGTAGAATGGCCAAAAAAACGAAACCTTCAATCGGCCGACCGTGCTGTCCTTTAAAAAATAAGCGCGACCACGCACCTCTTTCCATCTGCCGCTGCGCTTGTCGAAGCCCTTGTTCAGCACGTCTATTCCGCCGTCACCCCTTAACGTGTAAGTCGCCGACACATCGCTCAGCCCTCGTTCGAAACTGTGGTCTAATCTCGCAACCTCATACCACCGGCCCTCGTATCGACCGACATCAAATCCCATAACCGCTTCTACTCCGGACGGAATAGTGGCACACCCTGTCAAGATGAATAGGATAAATACAATAATTGCACTTTTTATGATGTTACTATCTCTCATGGCCTAGTCTATCGTCCGCCCCCCTCCCCCTTTGCTTCGGCGTTTGCGCCGCTGTTTCTGTTTGCGAATCTTCTCGGCCTTTAACGCCGCCGGACTTTTATCGCCCAATTTCTCCTGTTCTATCAGCTCACACAATCGCTTTCGTGCATAATACCGGTTCAGCCCCTGCG
>CAIYOL010000226.1 GCA_903927855.1 uncultured Planctomycetota bacterium | reverse complement strand
GACAGCATAGAAGGGATATTCGAGACGATTAAGGATACCGCCCTTATTCAAAAGGCGGGCGGCGGCACAGGATTTTCCCTCGATAATTTAAGACCCGCGGGTGACCGCATCGAATCCAGCGGCGGCACAACGTCGGGGCCGATAAGTTTCTGGCGAGTCTTTTCTGAAGCCACCAACGCAATCCAGCAGGGCGCTTTTCGCCGAGGCGCTAATATGGGTATGATGAGCATCGGACATCCGGACATTCTGAAATTCCTCCACGCCAAACAGAACTTAAAGGCCTTCACCAACTTCAATATTTCCGTCAAAATTACCGACGACTGGATGAAGACACTGGCCAAATCGCCGAATGCTCCCCACATCGTAGAAAACCCCCGCACGCAGCAGCGATATTTACTGCCTCGCCGAATTGATATCGCGAACTACAAAATAGACGATTTGTATAAACTGGACGGCAAACCGCCGCGGCAGGCGGGCAAATTTTTCACCGTAAGTGACATCTGGAAAACTATAGTCAAATGTGCCCACAAAACCGGCGAGCCGGGTGTTGCCTTTATCGACCGAATCAACCGTGACAATCCGACCCCGACGCTAGGCCGAATAGAAGCGACCAATCCCTGCGGCGAGCAGCCGCTGCTGCCTTACGAGGCCTGCACCCTCGGCAGCATCAACCTTGCGAAATTTGTTACTTCAGGCCGGAAACCAGAAATGGATTGGCCGGCGCTGGCGGAGACCGTTAAATTGTCCGTGCGGTTTCTCGACAACATCATCGACGCCTGCAATTATCCCGTAAAAAATACTATGAACATCGCCCACGCCAACCGCAAAATAGGTCTCGGCGTTATGGGGTTTGCCGATTGCCTGTTTCTGCTCGGCATACCTTACGATTCTCCGCAGGGCATCAAGTTCGGCGAAACTGTCGCGAGATTTATCGACGAAAACGCGAGACAAGCAAGCGGCGATCTTGCCGATTTGCGCGGGCCGTTTCCGAACTGGAACAGCAGCACATGGCGGACCGAAAAGAACAAAAAGATTCGCAACGCTTCTATTACCTGTGTAGCCCCTACCGGAACCATAAGCATCATCGCGGATTGCTCCTGCGGGATTGAGCCGATATATTCGCTGGTCTTTATCCGCCAGATATTGAGCGGGGCGAGATTGCTGCAGGTAAATCCGATTTTTCAGCAGATAGCCGAAAAAGGCGGCTTTTACAGCAGGAAACTGGAAAAGCAGATTGCCAAAACCGGCAGCATTCAGAAAATCACCCGAATCCAGGCCAAAATTCGCAAAGTCTTCAAATGTGCATACGATATTGAGCCTCAATGGCATGTTCGAATGCAGGCCGTTTTTCAGCGGCATTGCGACGCGGCGGTCAGCAAGACTATAAATTTCAGCGAAAAGGCCAACATCGCAGCGGTCGATAAGACCTATAAACTTGCCTATCACCTTGGCTGTAAGGGAATTACGATTTATCGCCGCCGCAGCAGGGTCCGCGAGCCGATGAGCCTTTATTAGCCCCCAAATCCTTTATCGAAAAACAAGTCCGAAAATGCAGAACCTTTATGCACTGACAGCGTAAAACTTTATAGGAACAAGTAACATTACGATTTTTTCGGCTAAAGTAGCTATTGTGCCGTTGCCGATAACAAAACAGAAAAAAGAATTTTTCTCCCCTCCGGAAAACATCGGGTGTTATTGCTCGATGTTTTCTTTTTTATATCCCGAGGTACCCCCTAGGCTACTCTATGTGTCTTTGCCGTGGCATTTTTTATATTTTTTGCCGCTTCCGCAGGGACATGGGTCGTTTCGCCCGACTTTGGGCTGCTCTAATTTTATTTGTTTTACTTTTTGCTCACCCTGCGGTGCCTGGGCGGCTGCCCGCTGCTGCTCAGCCATTGCGAACTGGCCTACCTCATCATGGGCCGTTCGACTTACATTCCAGACGCTCCTGGCTCTGGCGCCG
This sequence comes from uncultured Planctomycetota bacterium, assembly GCA_903927855.1. GTDB lineage: Bacteria > Planctomycetota > Phycisphaerae > Sedimentisphaerales > Anaerobacaceae > CAIYOL01. Next base: position 4,630 of record CAIYOL010000226.1, on the reverse strand, counting down.
GCTTCCAGGTGTACCTTGAATATAATGTCCGTAACCCGGTCCTCGATAGATTCGAGCATCTCATTAAACATTCGGAAGCCTTCGCGTTTGTATTCAGTCTTTGGGTCTTTTTCAGCGAAAGAGCGCATCCATATACTGTCTTTCATGTGGTCCATCGAGTAAAGATGGTCCTTCCAGGTGCTGTCGTAAATTTGGAGCAGGACATATTTTTCAAGGTCGCTCAGTTCCGCACGCAAAAACTCTTTCGCCGCTTCGGACAACCTCCCTTTGCGTTCCGCTTCGCCGGTGAGGTCGTTTTCGCTCAAAGAAGCTTCGAATCGTTCGTTGGCCCATTTCGTCAATTCGGCAATGTTTAACCTGGAAATTTTGTCGTCAAGCTCTTTTTCTAATTGGCCGTTATTGAAACTTTGACTTAATTCAAGCAGTTGCTTGTGCAAAGCCCCGGGCTTGGTATTTTGTATCCGCTCGGCTGAAAAATCAGCGTTGTATTTTTTGTTCACCCAGTTAGCCAGTGACTCGAATGCATACACGTTGGTGCCCTGGGGGCCGTAGACCATATTCATCGCAAATTCAACAGGATATTCAATCTCCCTTTCTTTGTATTTGGCTGCGGCCTTTTCACCGACGAGCTGGCGAATTTGAGATGCGCTGCGGTTTGCTATCTCGGCGATGTCTAATTTTATGTCGAATTTGGCCCGCGCCCACTCGGCAAATGTGCGGATGGGGAAATCATCCTTCAAAAATTCAGCTAATTGTGAACAGTCTTTCTTGTCAATTTGCTCGGCGGCGGCGCTAATCAATTGTTCTTCAATCTCCTCCGGCTCCTGCTGTTTGACTTTGGCAGGGCTTAAATTGACTTTGAATGCGCTCATCGCCCACTTGCACAAACCTGCGACATCCCAGCTTTGCCGGTCTGAGTAGTCCTCCAGATACTCCCCCATAGAAAGCGATATCTCGTTGGCGATACTGCTTTTTGCCTGCTCCTTAATCAATTGTTCAATCTCTGCTGCTTCAGCGCCGGCTATGTCGGATGATTTCAAGTCAACGCCAAAGTTGGTTCTTGCCCATTCGACGATACACTTCAGAGAATAACCGCCGGCAAGGATGGTATTGCAGTTATTTGCGATAGAGCGTTCTATCATCTCCTCGATAATATTTTTCAGGCCCTTGCCTGTTAGAATTTTGCGTCTGCGGGAATAGAAAATCTTTCGCTGGTAGTCCATTACTTCGTCGTATTCGAGCAGGCTCTTGCGCGTCTCGAAGTTCCGCTCCTCAACCTTCTTCTGTGCCTTCTCGATTCCCTTGCTTATCCGCCTGTGATAGATTGGCTGTCCTTCCTCCCATCCAATCCACGAAAGCGCCTTGACCGTCCATTCGGGGGCAAAGACCCGCATCAGCTCATCATCGAAGCTAAGGAAAAACTGGCTCGAGCCTGCGTCCCCCTGCCTGCCGCACCGCCCTCTGAGCTGGTTATCAATTCTTCTGGCTTCGTGCCGCTCCGTCCCCAGGACGTGCAGACCGCCGATTTCGGCTACACCGGGGCCGAGTTTTATGTCAGTGCCGCGCCCTGCCATATTTGTTGCGATTGTTACATTGCCCTGCATCCGGCCTTCTCGGCTCGCGTGCTGCTGGCCGGCTTTGGCCACAATCTCAGCTTCTCTTGCGTGGTTTTTGGCGTTTAGAATCTCGTGCGGGTACTCTTTTCCATATTGTTCCTTAAGGGCGTTGGACAATGCCTCGTTCTTTTCAATGCTCACCGTCCCTACAAGCACCGGTCGACCGGAAACGCTAATGTTGTTTATCTCTTCCGCTATCGCGTTAAATTTCTCCCGCATCGTTTTATAGATTGCATCGTCCATATCTTTTCTGATGCAGGGTTCGTTGGTCGGTATCACAACGACCTCGAGCTTGTAAATCCTCATAAATTCTTCCGATTCGGTGGCTGCCGTGCCTGTCATCCCTGCTATTTGGCCGTAGAGTTTGAAAAAATTCTGCAGTGTGATGGTCGCCAGCGTCTGTGTCTCTTCCTTTACCGAAACATTTTCTTTTGCTTCAACCGCCTGGTGCAGCCCGTCAGACCACTGCCGGCCGTGCATAAGCCGCCCCGTAAATTCATCTACGATAATGACCTTGCCGTCCATTACAACGTAATCTTTCTCTCTCTCAAAAGTTACATGTGCCCGCAGGCTCTGTTCCAATAGATGCGGCCAATCCATATTTGAGCCTGTGAAAAATGACCCTACTCCCGCTGCGTCCTGTGCCGCCCCTACTCCCTCATGGGTCAGATGAGCTGCTTTTTTGTCGTATTCAACTTCGTAATACTGCGTGATTCCCGTTAGCCGCTCTTGTGCTGACTTGAAATCTTCTTCGGCCTTCTCAATGGCCTTTTGTGCCTTTTCGATTCGTTCATTGTCCTTGTCTCTCTTTGCTTCAGCCAGCTCACCTTCGGCGTTGGCTCTCGCCCGCTCGGAAGAATCAATTTGTTTCTTTATGCGGTCGTAGTTGCTTTGCAGAGAAATTAGTTTTCTTGCCACCTCGTCTGCTTTTCCATATCTGGTGACATCATCGAAGGCAGGCCCAGATATAATCAGAGGTGTCCTCGCCTCATCGATTAGGATTGAGTCAACCTCATCGATTATCGCATACTGCAGTTCCCCCTGTACCATTTGTTCGAGTGACAGCTTCATATTGTCTCGAAGATAATCGAAACCGAACTCGTTGTTAGTCCCGTATGTTATATCGCAGCCGTACTGACCTTTCCGTTCGTCACCGGCCGTATCCATGTCCGCCTGAATTGCCCCTACGGTTAATCCCAAAGCTTTATAAATAGGCCCCATCCACTCTGAGTCACGTTTGGCTAAATAATCATTAACTGTAACTACATGGACATGCCGCCCCGTAAGATGGACTAAGTACGCTGCCAAGGTCGCCACCAGCGTTTTGCCCTCGCCGGTTACCATCTCTGCTATCTTGCCGTCGTAGAGGACGTTCCCTCCGACAAGCTGCACGTCAAAGTGCCGCATTCCCGTATTTCGCCTTGCCGCCTCACGAACAACCGCAAAGGCCTCGGGCAATATATCTTCCGGCTTTGTGCCTGTTTTTAATTTGGCCTTGAACTCTGCCGTTTTTGCTTTCAAAGCCTCGTCATCGAGTTTCTTTATTTGCTCTTCAAACACCCCTGCCTGTCTGGCTATTACGGAATATGCCTTTACTAATCGCTCGTTGCGAGAGCCGAAAATCTTTATGAGGAATTTGCTTATTTTATCAAGCATCGGTATAAAAATCCGAAAGTTAAACGTATATACGGATAGCTTTTGTGCAAGTATTGCAAAGTTGCCGTAAAATGTCAAGAAACTATCCTTGAAAGGAAAAGGTATAACAGTAAAATACTAACAATCGAAGCTGAAGTTGTTTCCTAATCCGGTTTTAATTTCGTCTCGATTTCTTTTTGAAGAAATACGTCTTATAGCTGGTAGAAAAAAATTTTATGTTTGAAGTAAAAAATAACAGATTTGGAATCTCAGGCGGTCAAAAGCCCCAAATGCTGGATTTTGATTATGTGACCACTCCCGTGGAAGCTGTCTTTGAAAAGCTGGATACCTCTGTCAAGGGTCTTTCTGAGGCAGAAGCAGAAAAACGTCTCGAGGAATACGGCTACAATGAACCTGCCAGAAAAAAGAAAAGGACTATCCTGTTTCAGATTCTCTCGAAGTTTTTGAATCCGCTTGTAGTCGTTTTTTTGATTATCGCGGCGTTTTCCTTGTTTTTCGGTGAGAAGGCAAGCGCGATAATCGTTATGTCCATGGCTGTTATGAGCGTTGGTCTGTCGTTTGTTCAGGAATATAAGGCCGGCAAAGAAGCAGAAAAACTTAGCGAAATGGTGCGGGCCACAGCTACTGTTTATCGCAATGGCAAGGCAAAGGAAGTAAAAATCAAAGAGATAGTTCCGGGAGATATTGTGGATTTGTTTGCCGGAGATATGATTCCCGCAGATTTGCGTATGATTTCCTGCAAAGATTTGTTTATCAATCAGGCATCATTGACCGGAGAATCATTTCCGATAGAAAAAGCTGCTGAGCCGATACATCCTACAAGTAAGGCTGTATCCGAGTTGACTAACGTCGCTTTTATGGGCTCCAGTGTGGTAAGCGGAACAGGTCTGGGTGTCGTTGTAAAAACGGGCATTTCTACCCAGTTCGGCGAACTTTCCCGCAGGCTTGCCGCCATGGTGGTAGAGACCGGCTTTGATAAAGGCATACGCAAGTTTACCTGGCTTATGATTCGCTTTATGCTTCTGTTAGTGGTCATTATCTTTGGTATAAATGCCCTGCTGAAAGGTAATTTTATTGAGGCGCTTCTTTTCTCTTTAGCCGTAGCTGTCGGGCTTACTCCTGAAATGCTTCCAATGCTGGTGGCGATAAATCTCTCCAAAGGCGCGATAGCAATGTCCAAAAAGGAGGTCATAGTAAAACGGCTGAATTCCATCCAGAACTTCGGGGCGATGGATGTGCTTTGCACCGACAAAACAGGGACACTTACTTTAGACAGAATCGTTCTGGAAAGACACTGTGATGTGGTGAGAAACGAAAGTGATGACGTTCTAAGACTCGCTTATATTAATAGTTTTTAT
>CAIYOL010000225.1 GCA_903927855.1 uncultured Planctomycetota bacterium | reverse complement strand
GTGGTTCTCATGAGCGAAGAGAAGATGAAGGAGCTGAAACTGAAACCTCTTGTCCGCTTTGTCGCAAACGCCGTCATCGGATCCGATCCGGAGATCATGCTGACAGGCCCCATTTATGTCACGCCCAAGGTTCTGAAGAAAGCAGGCCTCTCTATGGCCGATATCGATATCTTCGAGATCAATGAGGCCTTTGCACCGATACCGCTTGCCTGGGCGAAGGAGCTGAAGGCGGATCAAAGCAAACTTAATGTGAACGGAGGTGCCCTTGCTCTCGGCCACCCTGTCGGCAATTCAGGCTGTCGCCTGACAGTCACGGCAATCAATGAGCTTATGCGGCGAAAAGCCAGATACTCCCTTGTTTCGCTGTGTACTGGCGGGGGAATGGCTCCGGCAACTATTTTTGAGAGAGTCTAAGGCAAGGTTTGAAGAAATGGATACCCTCTGTCCTCGTATCCAATGGTTATCCGAATCCCTATACCGCGCGAGGGCGTCATGGATTAATTATGGAAACCCCGTTTCTTAAAGGAGCGGGGTTTTGTGTTTTGGAAAAAGTTAAGTGAATTTCTACAGCATTTTTTTCTAAGGTAGGAGCGGGAGACATGAAGCCATTTACGATTCTGTCCGCTGCGGTTTTGTCTTTTATTGCCCTCGGGCATCTCCTCCGCATTCTCTTCGGATGGGAGGTCATCATCAACGGTGTTCACATTCCCTTATGGGTGAGCGCTATAGCAATTTTGTTTTTAGCAGGGCTTGCGTGCATGCTCTGGCGCGAATCGCATCCGAGAAAGTAAAACACCGTTATTGCTTTCTTCGGGCAGGAGAGACTCTCTCGATGGCAGTATTTTTTATATGGTGCCGGGAGACGAGTCCCTGTAAATCCCTGCAAACGCCTGTCAATAAATTATTCGGGTACGCCCGTCTTACCTTTGCGGTAGAAGTCTGTCAGGAACACCGCATCTTTTGGAGAGAGGTCAAAACGCATGACCGCTTCATTGATAAGTTTCTGAACGGACTTGTTAGGATCATCCAGCAGTTTATCAGAAATCCATTTGACAGCTTTGCGAATTGCTTCTCCTTCGGGCATAATCGTAGCCATGGTCAATACTCCTTATTTTGCTGAATTTTTTTAACATCGTCATCTTTGTTTTTATGTTCATTATCTTTTTCTTCGGCGGTTTTCCAATAGACTGCTATGGCAAGGAATATAGCTACAAGAAGCATGAAAGGTATTATGTAGCGATTTGAATACGCGGAAACGCGATGCCATTTCCCGCCCAGAAAGAAACCGAGGCTCATAAAGGTTATCGTCCAGAGCGCTGCCCCTGCATAGGCAAAGGCAGCAAACACTGGATAAGGCATAATGGACGACCCTGCAAGAATGGCTGTAAGATGTCTTACCCCTGGAATAAAATAACCAATGAACAACGCGAATTTTCCATATCGTACGTAAAACTTTTTTGCATTTTGAATATGATCGGGATTTATATTCAGCTTGGCGGAATATCTCTTTATTAAACGGTTTCCGAATGTCCTCCCAAATATATACCCAATCGTTATACCCAGAGACGTTCCTGTGAAGCAAACTGCAAAGGCATAGAGGTAGTTTAATTTGCCTTCATAAACTAAAAAGCCTACAAAT
>CAIYOL010000224.1 GCA_903927855.1 uncultured Planctomycetota bacterium | reverse complement strand
TGCCCGGATGGAACAAAAATACGGCGGCCTATGAGAATCTGCAGGCAAGAATCCGCGGATGTATACTTATGTCTGTTAGCAATCAATACGGTCATCTTGTTTTGACCACCAGCAACAAGAGTGAAACTGCTGTCGGATATGCCACCCTCTATGGTGACACGGCCGGAGGTTTCGCTGTTCTTAAGGATGTACCCAAGACGATGGTTTATCAATTGGCGGAATATGCGAATAATATTCATCATAAAGTTATTCCGCTTACGGTAATACAACGGGCGCCGAGCGCCGAACTGAAAGAAAACCAGAAAGATACGGATTCTCTCCCGCAGTACGACCTTCTAGATAGAATTCTCCGCGGTTACGTAGAAGAAAACAAAACGGCTTCCGAGTTGGTTAAAGACGGTTTACCAGAAAATGCTGTCACTCAAGTCATCGGTATGGTGGACCGGAACGAATACAAAAGGAGACAATCTCCGCCGGGGGTCAAGATTAGCCCCAAAGCCTTTGGAAAAGACAGAAGAATGCCTATAACGAATTGTTGCAATAAATAGTGGACTTATCACCTTTTTTGTAAATAATACTCCGAAAATTTCAAGAAAGTAAAAATGCCGAAGAGCAAAGACATCAAAAAGATACTAATCATAGGCTCAGGACCTATCGTCATAGGCCAGGCCTGTGAATTTGACTACTCGGGTGTTCAGGCATGTAAGGTATTAAAGCAGCAGGGATTTAAAGTTGTGCTTGTTAACAGCAATCCCGCCACAATAATGACCGACCCCGAAATGGCGGACAGGACTTATATTGAGCCGATTACGCCTGATATCGTTGAAAAAATAATTCAGAAAGAACGGCCGGATAGCCTCCTGCCGACCATTGGAGGACAAACGGGTTTGAACATCGCGGTGGCGCTGGCTGAAAGTGGCGTGTTAAAAAAATACAACGTTCGCCTTTTGGGGGCCAATTTGCAGGCGATTAAAAGAGCGGAAGAAAGAGATAGGTTCAAGAAAACAATTCAGGATTGCGGCCTTGAAGTTCCTAAAAGCGGCTATGCTCATTCCTGGCAGCAGGCTCAGGAAGTAATCAAACATGTTGGTCTCCCTGCTGTCATCAGGCCTTCATACACCCTTGGTGGCACAGGCGGCAACATCGCCTACAATATGGAAGAGTTTAAGAATTACATTGACTGGGGTTTGAGTCTAAGTCCTAAAAGCCAGGTCTTGGTAGAGGAATCTGTTGCAGGCTGGAAAGAGTATGAACTGGAAGTTATGCGGGACAAAAAGGATAATGTTGTTATTGTCTGTCCGATAGAAAATCTCGACCCTATGGGTATTCATACGGGAGACAGCATCACCGTTGCTCCTGCTCAGACACTGACCGACAAAGAATACCAGCTGATGCGCGATGCGGCTATCAAGATTATTAGGGCAATAGGCGTTGAAACCGGCGGCTCGAACATACAATTTGCAGTCCATCCCGACAACGGCAAGCTCTATGTAATAGAGATGAACCCCCGCGTCTCACGAAGCTCCGCACTTGCCTCCAAAGCTACGGGTTTTCCCATTGCAAAAATAGCTTCTCTATTAGCAGTTGGTTATACACTTGATGAGATTCCTAATGATATCACAAAAAAGACGCCGGCCTGTTTCGAACCTACTATTGACTACTGCGTTGTTAAGTGGCCTCGCTTTACGTTTGAAAAATTCCCCAACACCAGCCCCGAGCTTACGGTGCAGATGAAATCTGTTGGCGAGGCTATGGCTATAGGGAGAACATTTAAAGAAGCGCTGAATAAAGCAATAAGGTCGTTGGAAATCGACCGTTATTCGCTCGATAAAAAGTATATCAATGGCGAGCTTAGCCCGGCCCAGTTAAGAAAAAAATTGCGGACAAACTGCTGGGATAAAATCTGGTATGTAGCCGAGGCCTTTAGAAGAAAACTTTCTACGGATGAAATATTTTCCCTGACGAGAATAGACCGGTGGTTCCTTAACAACATTAATGATATTGTAAAACTGGAGAAAAAGGTAAAGTCAACTCCTCTTGACAAGTTTGACCGTTGCCTGGTGCGTCAGGTGAAGGAGTATGGCTTTAGTGATAAATATATCGCATCCGTGCTGAATATATCAGAAGAGCAATTTAGAAAACACCGCCGTCGATTGAAGGTCGAACCGGTATACAAAACTGTGGATACCTGCGGGGCCGAGTTCGAGGCCCATACCCCTTATCTTTATTCAACGTATGAGAGCGAATGTGAAGCGAATCCGAGCGGTAAGAAAAAAATTGTTATCCTCGGCGGCGGCCCAAACCGTATAGGTCAGGGAATTGAGTTCGATTATTGCTGCGTTCACGCCGCCTTTGCTCTAAAGGAAATTGGTATCGAATCAATCATGGTAAACTGCAACCCTGAAACGGTAAGTACCGATTACGATACCTCCGACAGGCTGTATTTCGAGCCGCTGACTTATGAAGATGTTATGGCAATCGTCGAAAAGGAAAAACCCAACGGCGTAATTGTTCAGTTTGGCGGGCAAACTCCGCTCAAATTGGCCGTACCTTTGGAAAAGGCCGGCGTGAAAATAATCGGCACTTCACCTGACAGCATCGCCTGTGCTGAAGACCGCAAACGTTTCAATAGTCTTGTTAAAAAACTCAAACTTTGTCAGCCCGACAGCGGAACTGCGACAACTTATAGCCAGGCTCTGCGAATTGCTCTCAGACTTGGATTTCCTTTGCTTGTCCGGCCTTCTTTTGTGTTGGGGGGACGGGCGATGAAAATCGTCCACGACGAAAAATCCTTCGAGGATGCCGTCAAAAAAGCTTTTGTTGCTTCGGGCGAACACCCTGTCCTGATAGATAAGTTCATTGATGACGCCACGGAGATGGACGTTGACGCTATAAGTGATGGAAAGCGGGTGGTGATAGGCGGGATTATGGAGCATATCGAAGAGGCGGGTATTCATTCAGGCGATAGTGCCTGCTCGCTGCCTCCTGTTTCAATAGGCAAAAGGATTCTCGATGAGATTAAAAGACAAACTAAGCTTTTAGCTCTTGCTTTGAAGGTAAAAGGCCTAATAAACATTCAGTTTGCCATAAAAGATGGTGTAATTTATATACTTGAAGTCAACCCTCGCGCTTCCAGAACTATCCCGTTCGTAAGTAAAGCAATTGGTGTCCCCTTGGCTAAACTCGCAACGAAGGTAATGGCCGGAATGACCCTGGATAAGTTGAACTTCACTAAGGAAGTAAGGCCCGGGTATTTCTCGGTAAAGGAGGCTGTGTTCCCATTCTTGAAGTTCCCCGGCATAGACACGGTGCTTGGGCCGGAGATGCTCTCTACCGGTGAGGTTATGGGTATAGATGACGATTTCGGAATCGCTTTCGCAAAATCTCAGATAGCGGCTGGCAACGCCCTACCGATGAGCGGCAATGTGCTTTTCAGCATTAAGGACAGCGATAAGAAAAGAACCATTGAGATTGCACGTCAAATGTATGAAATGGGTTTTAAAATTGTAGCAACAAAAGGAACATGCCTCGAACTCATAAACAATAATATCCCCTCAGAGTTTGTGCTTAAAATGTCTGAAGGCAGACCCAACGTGGTTGATTGGATAATAAACGGCAAAATCGGCCTCATCGTAAATACTACAACAGGTGCCCAATCTGTCGGCGATTCTTTTTCAATAAGAAGAACCGCCCTTGACAAACAAATTCCCTATGTGACAACCATTAGGGCTGCTGCTGCTGTCGTTAAAGCCATAAGAGCAATGAAAGACAAAAAAATCAGTGTAAAACCTCTTCAGCGTTATTACGGTTAGGAGTGAACTTAAACTTGAAAGCTATTCTGTTACTTGAGGATGGTTCCGTTTTTGAAGGTAGTTCTTTTGGAGCCAAAGGCCAAAAGTGTGGTGAAGTTGTTTTTAATACGAGTATGACCGGCTATCAGGAAATCCTCACCGACCCCTCTTACAATGAGCAAATCATAACT